>DATIRG010000400.1:0-2442 GCA_035470005.1 Lutibacter sp.
TCAAGCACTTCTATTTATTATGGAAAACCCATACTTGCCAATCAATTTATAGACATCAAAAAACCCGACTTAAAATTTACAGAAATCACAAATCAAGTTTCAATTGCCCTGAAAAACTTAACGCTTCACGTGGATGATTTGGCCAATTATGATGAAATTATTGTGAAACTGGGAACGATGGGCGTTGACTATTTAAATCCGTTTGAAGCCAATAAACTGGTTGAAAATTTGGATGCAATTCCATCAACAGAAAAGGTGAAAAAAGAAAATTTCAATTGGTATACCCCACTCCATTTACTTGCCAAATTAAACAGTGTTTTCCCTTTGTTGATTTGGAAATACATCAAACCAAAAATTAAAGATGTGGTTTTTACAAATACCTACAGATTTGCCTTAATCACTACGCTGTTTCCTCTGTTTTATTTAATACAGACAGCAATTGTCTATTACTTTTTTAATATCAAAGTAGCTGTTATTTACCTTTTATGCAGTATTTTATTAGGAATTATTACAGCCAAAACAATGACCATTAGTCAATAATTGCATCCTGTATTAACTGCTGAATTTCAGTTCTTATATTGTATTTCACCAAGTCCATATTTGCCGAAGTTGGAAAAATTCTGTTCGATAAAAACACATACACAATTTCCGATTCCGGATCGGCCCAAGTATAAGTTCCCGTAAAACCGCTATGTCCAAAACTGCTGTCGGATACGCAGCCACAAGTTGCTTTGATGTCTTTGTCTAGTTGCGGCTTATCGAAACCAACACCTTTTCTAACACCTTCTTCAGCAAAATAACGATGGTTAAATTTATCAATGGTTTCCGGTTTTAAATATCTTCGTCCGCCATAATAGCCTTTTTGAAGGTACATTTGCATAATTTTAGCAATATCATTAGCATTTGAAAATATACCAGCGTGACCGCCAATTCCACCTTGCATGGCCGCACCCATATCGTGCACGTCGCCATGAACCAATTTGTAACGATAATAATTGTCTTTTTCGGTAGGAACAATATCATTTTTTGAAATTTTTTCCAAAGGCAAATACATTGTCCTGTTAGCACCCATCGGCCTGTAAAAATGAAGTTGAGTTAGCACGTTTAAATCACTTTTATAATGATGTTCAATATACTCTTTAAAAATATAATAAGGCAAATCACTGTATTTGTATTCCTTCTTTTTAAGAAGTTCTGAATCCGCGATTAAATCAAACATTTCATCTTCATAACTGCTGAGCAAATACAAGCTGTCCGTAATTCTAATATTGAATTTGTCACTTCTTTCAACGCTGTAATACTTGGATGATGGCTTTTTAGTCGCACTGTCAATTGTATTTAAATAAAATGGAAGCCAGGCTTTTAACCCTCCATAATGCGAAAGCACTTCCTGAACTGTTAATTTACGCTTATTTGTTTTCTTTAATTTATGAATTAAGCTTCCTAAAGTGCTGTTTAAATGAAGAATATTTCGCTCTTCAAGTTCCATAATCAGCGGCAATGTAGCCACTATTTTTGTTAACGATGCAATATCATACAAATCACTGTTTACAACAGGAATACTATCAATATCGGTATGAAAACCAAAACTTTTATTGTAAACAACTTTTCCTTTTCGAGCCACTAAAATTTGCATTCCAGGCGCCATTTTTCCACTCAAAATAACGCTAGCCACCGAATCAATTTTGCTTAATTTTTCGCTGCTTAAACCCACGTCTTCAGGTATGGAATAACCTAAAATTCCAAGTGAATTGGACATCAATCC
This sequence comes from Lutibacter sp., assembly GCA_035470005.1. Lineage (GTDB taxonomy): Bacteria > Bacteroidota > Bacteroidia > Flavobacteriales > Flavobacteriaceae > Lutibacter. Next base: position 1,766 of record DATIRG010000400.1, read on the forward strand.
ATCATTTTCAGAAAATTCTCCAGCTATTGAAACGGGCAATTTTCCTTTAATATTCAAAGCGCCAAAGAGCATTTGTGCCGAAATTTCCTGTGAAATTTTACTGTTTTGAAAAGAGACTACAACACCTTCAATATGTTTAAAATTTTCGAGCTGCAACAAACTGTACGGACTTGCAAAAACATCTAAAATCACGTTTTTGGTTTTGCCAATTTCTTGCAACTTACTCAATTCTTCAGCTTTAAATTTATAGTCTTTCCAAGGATTGTCATTTGATTTGTGGTATCCGACAATTACCAGATTATAAGGTTTAAGCTGTGTCATTAAACTGTCAATATTATCATTTGAAACCTCATCAACTTCGGCGTAATTTTTTAACATGTTTAAAAAATCACTATGATTTGCATCACCCAGTTTAACATAGGCAATTTTCTTCCGCTCTAAATGCTGAATCGGAAAAATTAAGGATTCATTTTTTAGCAATGTAATGGAGTTTTCCACCAAATTTCGATGAAGCAATTCATCATCAATTGCGTTCAAATCTTGTTGTAGATTGGCTAATTCAATCGCTTTATAGTTGTTTAATCCGGCCCAATATTTAGCTTTTAATATTTTTCTGACGGAATAATTGATGCGTTCCAAAGTAATAACGTTTTCACTTAAAGCCATTTTAATATTCG
>DATIRG010000401.1:0-2268 GCA_035470005.1 Lutibacter sp.
AACATCATTTTTGACTGGAACTACGGTCACAGTTTGAAGATTTTTGTCAGAATCTATTTTTGAGATTTCTTCTTCAACCGATTTTAGTGCTGTGTTTAAGCTGTCTATTTTAGTTACGATGATTGCTTTTTGGGCATTTAATTCTTCCAAGGAAGATTTTTTTGCTTCTTTCCCACAAGATATCATAAATACGGAAGCAATAAAAAGGATGGATATTTTTTTCATAAGTTTCATTTTCTAGTTGTTGATTGGTGTGTTTAAGGCGTTGTCTAAGGTTGCTTTGTTGGCAATGACATTTAACATCGCCTGTAAATAATTTTGTTGCATCGTATACAATTGCCGTTGTGCTTCCAGCAATTCAAAACTTGTTGAAATTCCTTCAAAAAATTTGATTTGTTGCTTGTTTTCTATACGCTCCGCCAACGATAAATTTTGTTTGGAAGTTTCATATTCTTCAATACTGAAATTGTAGTTTGTTTTGGCCGATTCCAGCATCAGAAACAGTTTTTGTTCGGTTTCTGTTAAGTTGGTTTTGGCTTTTTCAAGTTCAATTTTGGCTTGCTGCGTTCTTGAACTTCGGGCCAGACTGCTAAATATTGGAATGTCTAAACTCACGCCCAACATAGAAGAATCAAACCATTTTTGTTCTTTTTTCATAAAATCAAATTCCTGTCCGTAACCGGCATAACCAAAATTCACAAAACTTTTTAAAGTAGGCAATGCCTTGCTTTGTTCCAGTTTCACGAATAATTCATTTGCTGTTTCGGTATTTTTTGCAATTTTAAAATCGATATGGTTTTCAATGGTCAAATCCGAAGAAAGCAACTCCAGTTTGATATTTTCTTTGACTAAGTTTGTTAAGGAATCTGTCAATATTACGGAAGCATTGATGTCCAGTCCCAACGTAATATTCAACATTTTATAAGCAATCGTTTTTAAATTTTTGGTTTTTGACAACTGACTTTTTACTGAAGAAAGGGTGATTTTAAGTTGTTCCACATTTTCCTCTTCAATAAATCCGTTTTGAAAAATCTGATTGGTTTCATCCAGGTTTTTTTCTAAGGTTTTGATGTTATTTTCAATAATTAAAATGCTTTCTTCACTTAATAAAACATTTCCGTAGGCATTAATCACCGCTTCTCTGATACCGAGTTCGGTTTTTTCTTTCGCGTTTTCAGAAATTTTCAAATAGGTTTTTGCCGATTGCAATCCCACCAAATACGATCCGTCGAAAATAAGCTGATTTAACGTGGCGGTGGCATTCATATTGTGTTTGGTTCCAAAGGAGATTTCTTCAAATTCACCCGGATTTCCGCCGAAAAACTCTGCAGGAAGTAAAGAAACCTGTTGCTTGATCCAATTCTGATAATCTATTTTTGCACTGACTTGCGGCAATCCAATCGTGGTGGTTTCCCACTTTTTCAATTTGGCGGCATCCACATCCCGGTTTGCATTGATGGTGGCGTAACTGTTTTTTAGGGCGTAATCAATGGCTTGTTTTAATGATAATGAGGTGCTTTCCTGTGCATTCATATGGAAACTAAAGAGTATTCCAATACCTATAATAATGATTTTTTTCATTCTTAAATTTCCTTTTTTTCTAATTGTTCTTCTAAAACTTGTAATCCTTTTTCGGTTGCAATGGCTCTTGTGTGGTATTCCAGCACGTGCATTTCCATTTGGTTCATCGTATTTTTATTGTAGGGGTACAAACTTGCGTCGTGTATGCTCAGCATTAATGAGAGATAAAATTTTGTAATCAGTTCAAGATTAATGTCTTTTCTGTAAATGTTTTCTTGAATGCCTTTTAGTAAATTATTGGTAATACATTCTTTAAAAACCGAAAACTCTTTGTAAATTATTTTTTTGTAGGTATTGGGATAATATTTTTCTAACTGATACATGGGCGAATCGTCAGAATTTTTAAACATATCTTTAAATGTTTTTTTAATTTCATAATTTTCCTGAATGGCATTGTAGCCCATCGCACAAATATTGTTTATTGTTTTGTGTATGTTTTCGTGAAAATAATTGGCGGCTTCATCAACAAGCTCCAGTTTATTTTTATAATATTTATAGATTGTTTTTTTTGAAATACCCAATTCTTTGGCAATATCATCCATCGTCACACTTTTAAATCCGTATTTCAAAAATATTTCTCCGGCTGTTTTTAATATGGTTTCCTTCATATCAGATTCCTCTTTTTAATTTGAGGATGCAAAGATACGAACGGAAACTTGAAAAACAAAAAAAGTTTCCAAAGTTTTT
>DATIRG010000402.1:0-2578 GCA_035470005.1 Lutibacter sp.
AGGAATAAGGCTTTCCGGTTCCAAGACAAATTTCCAAAGCCCTGATCAATCTGTGCGGATTTTCAATTTCAATGGTTTGGTAAGATTCAGGATCTAAATCTTTTAATTGATTTTGAAGGATTTTTAATTCGCCATTTTCAATCTGTTTGTTTAATTTTTTTCTTATTTCAGGCGCGATTTCAGGAAAATCATCAAAACCTTCAAGCACTGCATTGATATACAAGCCGCTTCCGCCAACCATAACGACAATGTTGTTTTTTGAAAATAATTCATCCAATTTTTTTAGCGCCTCCTTTTCAAATTGTCCTACGCTGTAATTGTCAAAAATCGATTTATTTTGAATAAAATGATGCGGCACTGCAGACAATTCTTCCGCAGAAGGAACCGCAGTTCCAATGCTCATTTCTTTATAAAACTGACGGGAATCGCAGGAAATAATTTCTGCATTAAAATGTTGAGCCAATTGAATACTCAAGGCTGTTTTGCCAATGGCAGTGGCACCAATCACCGTAATTAAATAGTTATTCATCATTTAATTTTCCGCCGCATTTATGGCAAAATTCTGCATCGTCTAAGTGGTTGTCCGCCATACAATGCGGACAGGATTGCGTATTGGTATGAATTTTTAAATCCTGTCTTGTCATGGCAGAAGTTACTATACCTGTTGGCACTGCAATAATTCCATAACCTAAAATCATTACAATACTCGCAACAAATTGGCCAAAAGGCGTAGTTGGTGATAAATCTCCGTAACCAACGGTTGTGAGCGTCACAATTGCCCAATACATACTGAGCGGAATACTTGTAAAGCCATTTTCTGGTCCTTCAATCAAATACATAATGGTGCCCAGAATAATGGTGAGCACAATAATGCTAAATACAAATATGGCAATTTTATTTCTGCTTTCTTTTAAGGCGGAAATTAAATTGGCAGATGCGCCAATAAACATCGTCAATTTTAAGATTCTGAATATTCTGAGCAACCGCAATGCGCGAAGCACTACCAAAGCCTGGGTTCCAACAAAAATTAGTGACAGATATTTAGGAATTGTTGCCAACAAATCGATAATTCCGTAAAAACTGAAAATATATTTTGTGGGTTTACTAATGACCACCAATCGTGCAATATACTCAAGCGTAAATAGAATGGTAATTACCCATTCTGAAACATTTAAAAAATTGTGATATTTGGCATCAAAACTTTCAACACTTTCTAACATTACAAGTACAATGCTGAATAAGATAGCGATGATTAGCGCAATGTCAAAACTTTTTCCCGCTGCGGTATCCGATTCATAAATAATTTTATGAAGTTTGGATTTCCAATTTGTTTTTTGCGCTTGTTGTTTCAAAATAAATTTTTTATAAAAGTAATACTAAAATAAATTTATTTTCTTAATTAATGGCGGATTCCATTTTATTATCAATAGCAGCAATTTTTTTTTGAATTATTAGGTACGTTTTTTGGGAGTTAATAATATGATTAAACAATGTTTTTAAAGCTTCATAGTCAAAATTACTAAAAACGGGCTTGTCAATAATAATAGAACTGTTTAATATAACTTTATTTCCGTCATTATTTTTCATAATCAATTTAAATTGCGCGTTGCTTTTTGACAGCGCATAAGCTTTTGATTCAGGAAATGATTTTATGGCATAATTTGGAGGTAATTCTAATGAAAAATCGATATTGTATTCTTTCGGATAACCAAAATCAATTGGATACATCCTGTTTTCTTGTTTGAAAGGGTTTTGTTTAAATTGTTCATCAAAAAACGGATTCAGATAATGTGTGGTGGCTTTGTCATCATTTTTAATTAAAACATTAATTATTTCAACCAAAGGTTTTTCAATATCATTCTGATTTTCAATTTTATAATCAATCACTTCCAAATTGTTAAAATTGCTTTCAAATTCAGAAATAATAGCATCATTGCTTTTATTTTGTATCATTTCTCTTCTGAATAAAGCATGATACCCAAAACTTTCTTTTTTATATTTTCCGTTAAATGTTCCATCTTCATTTAATTTTAAACTAACTGAAAGATCACTTTTTGAATTGTTTATAGGAACAATATCTATCCAATAACTTTCATTTTCAAAATCCATCGCTCTGCCAAATCCGTTGAGACATTTAAAAGGCAGTAAGCCAAAAGGAGCAAGTTTATTAGTGGCATCGAGCAGATATGTTTTGTTCTCAATAGTTACTTTAGCAATTATATAGTTAAAATCAGTAATTACCGGATGCAGTTTGGTGGGAAAACCATTTTCACGTGTAGAAATTAAAATGAGTTCAGCTTTCAAACCGGCAGTTTTTAGCGCATTTATTAGTGAAATATTAATTTCGCCAACATTACCAACCTTATTTTCAAATGCCTCCTTAAGTTTAACATTTCCAAATATTCCAAATTTTGTATTCCAGGTAAAGTGATTTTGAATAAAAGTGTAAACAGCTTTCGCTTTTTCCAAATCAGAATTTAATAATTTTATTTCAGGGGGCAGTTTATCTGAAAATAATTTGGTTTTTTTAAATTGCCCTCCAATATCTTTATCGGTTTTAAACTCTCGATCAACAGCT
>DATIRG010000403.1:0-2101 GCA_035470005.1 Lutibacter sp.
GAAAACAACAGGGGTATTTTTAGGCCCCCTAACCCCCGAAGGGGGAACAAAGCGTTAAGAAAACGTTCAGTGAACATCTTTAGCACGACAGAGCGAAAGCTATGGACGAGGTGGAGCGCGGATATCAGGTGGCGTGTTAGCTTTTTAAAATTGAAAATTTAAAGAATAATAAATAATAAAAAATATTCCTCCCCTTTGTGGAGGTTAGGTGGGGCTTATGGAAGTATTAAAAATAGCAACGGCAGGAAGTGTGGACGACGGTAAAAGTACCTTGATCGGAAGATTGTTGTACGACACAAAATCGTTAACCGACGATAAATTGGAAGCCATTGAAAAAAGCAGCAAGAAAAAAGGATACGATTATTTGGATTTTTCTTTGGCGACAGACGGCCTGGTGGCTGAACGCGAACAAGGAATTACCATAGATGTGGCCCATATTTATTTTTCAACAGCAACCAGAAGTTATATCATTGCCGATACGCCCGGCCATGTGGAATATACTAGAAATATGGTTACCGGCGCCTCAACGTCGCAAGTGGCCATTATTTTGATTGATGCGCGTCACGGCGTGATTGAGCAAACCTACCGCCACTTTTTTATCAATAATTTATTGCGGATTAAAAGTGTGATTGTGGCCGTGAACAAGATGGATTTGGTGAACTTTTCAGAAGAAAGATACAATGAAATTAAGGCAGATTTTGAAAAACTGGTGGAGAAAAGCGACTACGAAGACCAAAACATCACCTACATTCCGGTAAGTGCCCTAAAAGGCGACAATGTGGTGGATAAATCGGAGGCGATGCCTTGGTTTGGCGGACAAACATTGTTGGAATATTTGGAGAAACTGGATACCGTAAATATATATAACAGGGGCAAAATGCGTTTCCCTGTACAGTATGTGATTCGTCCTAAAACAGAAGAATTCCACGATTTCAGGGGTTATGCAGGTAAAGTGTATGGCGGCGACATCAATGTGGGCGATGAAGTGGTGGTGCTTCCGTCGGAAACGAAAACAAAAATTAAGGAAATTTATTTCAACGATAAAAAATACCAAAGCGCCGCAAGAAGATCCTCCATTTCCGTAACCTTGGAAAACAATGTGAACGTGAGCAGGGGAGATATGATTGTAAAAATGAACGAATTGCCAAGAATTGAAAAAGCATTTACGGCCACCGTTTCCTGGATGGATGGCAGGCCATTGTCACCGGGTTCAAAATATACCTTGCAGCACGGCGTAAACAAGGTCATCGCTAAAGTGAGTGCCATAAATCATAAAATACACCCCGATTTTTCAGGGGTTGAGAACGATGTCACCAGTTTAAATATGAACGATATTGCTTCAGTGTCCTTTCAATTGAACAAACCCATTTTTTTCGATGCTTTTAAAGAACACAGAACAAACGGATCTTTTATATTGATAGATCCGCAAACAAACAACACGGCCGGAGTTGGGTTTATAGATTAGAGGCCCCTAACCCCGAAGGGGGATAGAGCGTTAAGAAAATGTTCAGTGAACATTTTTAGCGATAGGGCCAGGTGGCGCGCAGGGCTTTAAAAGTTAAATATCAGATATTAAAAGTTAAAAGTTAATTTGAAAACAAATCAAAGAAGCCCGTCATATGATGTTTTTCGTTGTAAAATATTGAAATTTTTAGCGTTGGCCGACGGAGCAACCCAAAGAGCCTCGTGGCTGGAGAAGCGAGGAAAAGGCGGTCTGGGTGATGTGGACAAAAAAATTCAATAATTTTACAGAAAAAGATCATCAGACTAGCATTTTTTGTTTCTTTTTTGGGCGATGCAAAAAAGAAAAAAACATAAATTATTTTTAAAAATAAAAATATAATATCATCTTGATACATTTTCTAAACCTGTTGATTAACTCTCAATAACCCATTAATACCGAGTAATTGAGAGACGGAGCGTTAAGAAAATGTATGGTATACATTTTTACCAATAGGGCGCGCAGGGCTTTAAAAGTTAAATATCAGATATTAAAAGTTAAAGGTTAAAAGTTAATTTGAAAACAAATCAAAGAAGCCCGTCATATGATGTTTTTCGTTGTAAAATATTGAAATTTTTAGCGTTGGCCGACGGAGCAACC
>DATIRG010000404.1:0-2030 GCA_035470005.1 Lutibacter sp.
TGACACCAATTACCCCAAACGGATAACCGATACCGTAACCGATAGATGCCAAAGGAGAACCTGTAATGTCAATGGCTGTTGCCAAACCTGGCGTGCTGGTTAAAGCACCAGTAAGCAATCCGATAGCTAAATTTTTATCAACGCCTAAGAAATAAGTAATCAGAAAAGTGATTAAACCTGCGCTAAGTATAAGCATGGTCGCCAAAATAGCCAGTTCGCGTCCGTTCCGTTTAAACGATTCAAAAAAACTGGGTCCGGCCTGAATTCCAATGGTAAAAATGAACAGCACCAAACCGATATATTGAAAATCGATAGGAACAACTACGCCATAATGGCCAAAAAATAAGGCCACAAAAATTACGGCGGAAACATCCAGAGAAATCCCTTTTATTTTAATACGCCCAATAATAAATCCAATTAATATTATCAGAAATAATACAAAATAACTATTTGAAAACAAATCCATGACCTTAATTTTATTAGGCAAAATTAAATACTTAATAGGCTCATTTCCTATTATTGGCACTACTATTTACGAAAACGATTGCAACAATTGATGGATAAAAAAAAGCCTAATTTAATAATTTTAGGCTTTTCTTTATAATTCTTGTTTGCTAATCCAGCGATCCCAAATAACGTTCAGCATCCAGAGCGGCCATACAGCCTGTGCCAGCAGCCGTAACTGCCTGTCTGTATTCTTTATCCTGCACATCACCAGCTGCAAAAACACCAGGTAAATTTGTTTTGGTGGATTTTCCTTTTGTGATTAAATAACCCGTTTCATCCATATCCAAAATACCTTTAAAAATAGTGGTGTTCGGCACGTGTCCAATCGCAATAAAAACACCTGTTACGTCAATGACTTCCTTTTTTCCTGTTTTATTATTTACAACGCGAACGCCTTCTACAACTTTTTCACCCAATACCTCTTCAATTTCAGTATTGTACTTTACTTCAATATTGGCTGTTTTATCAACCCGGTGTTGCATAGCTTTTGATGCCCGCATAAAATCTTTACGAACTAAAATAGTTACTTTTTTACATAGGTTGGCCAAATAAGTTGCTTCTTCTGCAGCGGTATCACCGGCACCCACAACAACTACTTCCTGACCTTTATAAAAGAATCCGTCGCAAGTTGCACATGCAGAAACGCCTCCGCCGATTAAACGTTGTTCACTTTCTATGCCTAAATATTTAGCGGTTGCTCCCGTTGAAATAATGATGGTGTTCGCTTCAATTTGAATGGATTCATCAACCGTCACTTTATGGATGCCTCCAGCCACTTTACTGAAATCCACACTGGTTACCACACCAAATCTTACTTCAGTTCCAAAACGTTCGGCCTGCTTTTTTAAATCTTCCATCATCGCAGTTCCGTCGGTTCCTTCTGGATATCCGGGGAAATTATCGACTTCAGTTGTGGTGGTCAATTGGCCGCCCATTTGCATTCCTGTATACATCACAGGTTTTAAATCGGCTCTTGCAGCATAAATTGCGGCAGTGTATCCGGCAGGACCCGACCCAATTATTAAACATTTTATTCTTTCAATTTTATCAGACATGATCAATTTTTATTTTAATAAGTAACAAATTTATGGCAATTTATTATAAATTAACTCCTTTGTCCATTATTTTTTATGATGCAATTATAATCAGATAACATAAGAAACATTCCTTAACTTATAAATTGAAAATTGTGGTAAATTTGTATTTTAATTATCTAAATAAAATGAACGAAATCAAAACCCTCAATTCATTGGAGCATCTTGAAAAAATATTGCAGGAAACTTCTGTCGTTTTGGTCTATTTCTCAACAAATTCTTGCAATGTTGGGGAAGCGCTGGAGCCTAAAGTGCACGAATTGCTAAATACCGATTTTCCAAAGATGGCTTTTTACAAAATCGATATGAATTTTTCTCCTGAAATAGCGGCAAAATACAGCGCCTTTGTTGAGCCCACTATTTTGGTGTTTTTTGAAGGCAAAGAAACCATCAGAAAAAGCAGAAATATTGGCATTTTCGAATTGCAAT
>DATIRG010000405.1:0-1653 GCA_035470005.1 Lutibacter sp.
AGTGAAACCTGGGCCGAGTTTTTATTTTCCTGAAATTTACTTCCGTATCGAATGGCGCGTTCAATAAAAGAAACACCTTTTTCATCCGGTTGGTAATATTGTGCGCGGTGTACATTGGTGAAAGAATCAAATCCGCCGGCCATCGCCAATCCGTCGAAAGCTTTTTTGGTGGCGGCGCGCAAATCGACGCGTTTGGTTAAATCGAAAATAGAAGTATAATTTCCGTTTTTCTTACGTTCTTCAACAATGGCGGCTACTGCCGATGCGCCAACACCTTTTATGGCACCCATTCCAAAACGAATAGCGCCTTCTTTATTTACAGCAAATTTGTAGAATGACTCATTGATATCTGGCCCCAAAACTTTGATGCCTGCTCTTTTGCATTCTTCCATAAAAAAGGAAATTTGTTTAATGTCGCTCATATTGTTCGACAACACCGCAGCCATAAATTCTGCAGGATAATTTGCTTTTAAATAAGCGGTTTGATAAGCGATATAGGCGTAACAAGTTGAATGCGATTTGTTAAAAGCATATTCGGCAAAGGCTTCCCAATCTTTCCATATTTTTTCCAAAACAGGTTCCGGATGGTTGTTGGCTTTTCCTCCTGATATAAATTGAGGTTTCAGTTTCACCAACAATTCCAAAATCTTTTTCCCCATTGCTTTACGCAACATATCCGCTTCACCTCTGGTAAAACCTGCAATTTTTTGGGAAAGCAACATCACCTGTTCCTGATAAACGGTAACGCCATACGTTTCCTTCAGAATTTCTTCCATCACCGGCAAGTCGTATTCAATGGCTTCTTCTCCGTGTTTACGCATAATAAACAAAGGAATGTATTCCATCGGACCCGGACGGTACAAGGCGTTCATGGCAATTAAATCGGCAAATTGGGTTGGTTTTAACGATTTTAAGTGTTTTTGCATTCCAAAAGACTCGTATTGGAAAATGCCTATGGTTTCACCTCGTTGAAAAAGTTCGTATGTTTTGGGATCATCCAAAGGAAAATCGTCAGGAACCAATTCAATACCGTGTTTTCCTTTGATGATTTTTAGGGTGTCTTTAATTAAAGACAAGGTTTTTAATCCTAAAAAGTCCATTTTTAGCAAGCCGGCACTTTCCACCACATTGTTGTCGAATTGCGTCACATACATATCTGTATCTTTCGCCGTGGCAACCGGAATTAAATTGGTAATATTTTCGGGCGTAATGATAACACCGCAAGCGTGGGTTCCGGTATTTCTTAAAGATCCTTCTAAAGCACGCGCCTGATTGATGGTTTGGGCGGCCAAGTCATCGCCGGCCGCAATTCGCCTGAGTTCGTTTACGTTTTCTAAATCTTCCGATCTTAAACCCTTAATGATCGCTTTGCTTTTTTCGTCTTCGCCAAAAATGTTTTTCAGTTTAACCAGCGGAATCAATTTTGCAATTCTGTCGGCATCAAACAATGGCAAATCCAGCACACGCGCCGTATCTCTGATGGAAGATTTTGCGGCCATCGTACCATAAGTAATAATTTGTGCCACCTGACTTGCACCGTATTTGTTAATCACGAAATCAATCACTTTTTGTCGGCCTTCATCATCAAAATCTATGTCGATATCAGGCAAAGACACCCGATCCGGATTTAAGAAACGTTCAAAAAGCAAGTCG
>DATIRG010000406.1:0-2560 GCA_035470005.1 Lutibacter sp.
GATTTTGGGGTTGAAAGTTAGCGGAGTCAGAAGTCCGAAGATGGAAAATGAAAACCGCTAGAATTTCTAACAATAATTCCACCTTTTGGGGTTAGGGGCTCAACTGTTTCTTCTTGTAATCCGAAGGCGTAACACCTTTTATTGATTTAAATTTCCTGTTAAAATTCGCCAGATTGTTAAATCCAGACTTGTAAGAAATTTCGGTGATGTTTAAATCGTTGTTTTTGGTTAACAATTTACACGCATTTCCAATTCTGATGTCAATCAAAAAATTCACAAAAGTTTTGTTGGTTCGCTGTTTAAAATACCTGCAAAAGGCATTCGGCGTCATATTCGCAATATCGGCAACATTGTCTAAAGTAACTTCTTTGTGAAAATTATTCATTGTGTATTGAAAAATATCACTCATCCGTTTCCCTTCATCGCCGTCATATTTTTTAAGGTTGATCAAAGACGACAATGTTTCTTTTTCTGCTTCAGAAATTAAAGAAAGGATGTCTAAAAAAGCTATAAACTGTTTGTATTTTGAGTAAGAATTAATTTTTGTGAGCAACAGAAAAAGTTCCGGTTTGTTGGAAAGCACCTCAAATCCCAAAACAGCATCATAAAAAAAGGCGTTGAAATGTTCAAATTCGGGTAAATTAAAAAAATGTTCTCCGTACGAATTTTTTGAAAAAAATAAAGAAATCATCTCAGTTTCCTGCTCAAAGGCAGCATCTCTTTTAAAAATATGCGGCAAATTTTCACCTATGACAAAAATGTCATTCTTTTTAAATTCGCCTACGCAATCGCCAATAATATAAGTGCCTTCGCCTTCTACAAATATGCTTATTTGGATTTCCTGATGTTGGTGCAATTTTTCATAAAAAGACTCTTCATCATATTTTTGAATGTATAAATTTACATTCTCAGGTTTTGGAATTTTAAATGGCAATACCTTCATTTCAGCGAATTTTACTTCGAAATTAATCTATTTTTTTGATTAAATAACAAATACAAGGTAAAATACTATTATGAATTGATAAAAAAAAGGATAGTGTTAAAACTTAGAATGTATTATTTTGGTGGAAAAAAGCCCCCTAGCCCCCAAAGGGGGAATTATAAGAGTTATAGCTTAAAACTAAAAACTCAAAATATATATTTAAAATTACTAATTATGAGCATACAATGGAACGGCGTAATGCCAGCGGTTACAACCAAATTTACTGATGAAGACACGTTGGATTTGGAGAATTTTGAAAAGAATATCAACGCACAATTGGCAGCCGGCGTCAACGGAATTATCCTTGGAGGCACTTTGGGTGAAGCCAGCACGCTTACTGCGGATGAAAAAAGAATTCTGATCAAAAAAACGGTAGAAATTGTAAAAGGCAAAGTTCCGGTGATTATCAATATTGCCGAACAATCCACAACTGGAGCTATTGAAGCGGTTCGCAAAGCTGAAGAATATGGTGCAAACGGATTGATGTTGTTGCCGCCGATGCGTTACAAAGCCGATGCCAGGGAAACTGTTACCTATTTTAAAAAAATAGCCAAAAGTACTTCGCTGCCCATTATGATTTACAACAATCCGGTCGATTACGGCATTGAAGTTACGTTGGATATGTTTTCAGCATTGACGGAATCTGAAAATATACAGGCGGTAAAAGAATCTACCCGTGATATTTCAAATGTGACAAGAATGAAAACGCGTTTTGGCGACCGTTTTAAAATTTTATGCGGCGTTGACACTTTGGCTTTAGAGAGTTTATTGATGGGCGCTGATGGCTGGGTTGCAGGATTGGTTTGTGCTTTTCCGGCGGAAACAGTTGCCATTTATAAATTGGCAAAAGCAGGAAAAATAGAAGAAGCCATTGCCATTTACAGTTGGTTTTTACCTTTGTTGGAGTTGGATATAAACACTAAATTGGTACAAAATATTAAATTGGCGGAAGTGGCTACAGGAATCGGCACCGAAAATGTGCGTGAACCGCGTTTGCCATTGGTGGGCGAAGAAAGAATTCGGGTTTTGGCAATTATTGAAAAAGCGTTGAAAAACAGACCGATTATTAATTGACAATTTCAATAGAAAAAACCAATAATCCATCATACCAATTATCTAAAACACTAAAATACAAAGCAAATGATTACAGGAAAAAACTACATTGGAAATCTGCTGGCATCAACAGGAAAAGTAACATTTAAAACTTTTAATCCGCAGGAAAATAAGGAGAACAATGTTGTTTTTTCTGAAGCTTCAGATGCAGAAATTGAGATGGCGGTTGCATTGGCATCAGAAGCTTTTAAGGAATTTAGACATATTTCAGGCGTCAAAAAAAGTGAATTTTTAAACCAAATCGCCAATGAAATTGAAGCTCTGGGCGATGAGCTGATAAAAACATATTGCCTGGAATCCGGTTTGCCGGAAGGCAGGGCAAATGGCGAAAGAGGCAGAACTATTTTTCAGTTGCGCACCTTTGCCAATTTGGTAAAAGAAGGTTCTTGGGTTGAGGCCACGATTGATACTGCCGATCCAAACCGACAACCCATTCCAAAAGTTGACATTCGCAAAATGTTAATT
>DATIRG010000407.1:0-5925 GCA_035470005.1 Lutibacter sp.
CTTATTATGTAGGTATCGAAGGAAATCCGTCTTCAAATATGCGTGCAAATGTTAATTTTAATGTACTTGGCCACGTTGCGGAAAATCCTATTGATGAGATTTTTTATGAGAATAGAGGGCGAACAATCACTGTTAAAACCGATGAGGGTGAGCAAGAAATTACCGACTTAAATCGTGTACAAGTTTACAATGCTGAATTTGAATGGAACGCTAAAGAGTTTGATTTAAGAGGTTTTTATCGCACCGGTCACGACCAATGGGGTTATGAAGGTGACTTTTTCGGTTTATATCCCGAAGCAAACTATGGTCCGAACCTAGACATCTATAATGGTGAAATTCTTGGTTTTGAAGTTGATGGTAAAAGGAGTTTAAAAGGTTTTAAAGTGGCATTTGGTCCTCAACTTTGGTGGGGTGCAAATCCGGCCGTTTTGTTAAAATACAGCAAAACAATCGGTAAATTTGATTTTAGCGCGATTTATCATGAAGACATAGATGAAGCATCCGATATTGTTTCTTCCATTGCCATACCGCTTCCAAAAACACGAAGAGCCACGCTGCACGCTAAAACAACATTAGGCGCTTTTGGTTTTGAAATTGGTGGTATTTGGGGTGGCCAACCTTTAAATGACAGGGTATTTCAACTAGCTGAAATTAATGATGAATGGCTATCATCTTTAGATAAATCCGGACCTAAATATACGATTTATACGGATAAAATTAATTCGGAGGACAATTGGGGAGCAAAAGCGAGAATAACCTTTGCTCATGGTGCTTTCAAATGGTATGCACAATCTGCAGCGATGGGATTGGTAGCCAATGGAGGAGCCGATCAAACAAAATTGTTTACCGGATGGAGATTAAAAGATAGTGGCAGTGGAAACCAAACCAACTTTCTTTCTGGTTTTACCTATACTTCAGGCGATTTTCAAATTGCACCTAACTTTTTGTGGCAAAAGCCCATTGTTGAGGCAATGCCAAATGATGTTCAAGCGCCTGGAAGGTTAAGAAATATACAGGATGATCCATTTGCGGTAAGGGCAAACAGAGAAACAGTGGCTGGAGAATTGTTGCTTACTTATGACCCCACACCTGCAACCTGGATGTATGAATGGGATAATGACCTGGCTGAAGACGCAAAGTTTGCAATTAGTGCCGGTTTTGTTTATCGTCATCACCCAACAGCGCAAGATGCTGCGATAGGGTTTCTAGAAAATCGTACTGCTTTTGCATTTCCAAATGCAGCACCTGCACATGATTTATGGGAATCAAATACACGTATTGTTTCTAAAGTAAGACCAGATTTAGGCTTAATAGCAAACATTTACTTTGGTAATGCACAATCAAACGGCAGTGATGAAAGGTTGATTGAACGTTTTGGAGGTGATATTAGATTTATTTATAAAAAATTCAAACTTGTTCACTCATGGAAAATTAACGACTGGGGTCCTTTTGATTATCACCGTGATTTCAATTTGACCTATCCCGTTCAATTGATGTTGGATTTGTCAACATCCGTAGGGAAGCCGAATTGGTTTATTTTGCCAGATACCAAAATTGGAATACGCGGCACTTGGCGTTCTCTAAATGAGTATTCACCACGCTATTCTCCTAATGAAACGCTTCCGTTTGCATCAGCACCCATCGTAAGCCCTGTTGGATTTGACGATGGAAATGAATGGGAAATTAGAACTTACATACATATCAATATTGGAAAATAAAAAATATAAAAAATGAAAAATAGAAAATATATTTATTTAAAAAATAGCTTCATTTTAGGATTGTTTTTTGTCGCTTCTGTAAGTTGTGAAAGAGAAGTTTCTGATGAAGTTGAGTTTGCGACACTCCCTAAAACTGGTGAAATCTTTACAGATGCTCCTATTGGTTTAGGCAGCAATTTTTACTTTCCATTTGAAGGTTCTAAAGCAACTGCTTGGACTGTAGATGAAAACGAAGGCTATAAAAGTAACGCTTCAATGCGTTTTGATGTACCCAATGCAGACAACTTAGACGGAAATTTTGCCGGTGCAATATTTAGAGTAGATGGCGCCGGACGCGATCTAACCGAATATGATGCATTAACTTTTTGGGCAAAAGCTTCACAAGGAGTCATTATTGGCGAAATAGGTTTTGGTACTGACTTTGGTGAAAATAAATACCAAGTTACCAAAACAGGCACAAGTTTAAGCACTAATTGGGTTAAATACATTATTCCAATACCCGATGCTTCCAAACTTTTTGAAGAAAGAGGTGTGTTTTGGTATTCAGCAGGAACGCAAAATACAGGTGGTTTTGGCTATACTTTTTGGATTGATGAATTAAAATTTGAAAAATTAGGCACCATTGCACAACCAAAACCAGCCATTTTTAATGGTGCTGATATAGTAGAAACCCATTTCATGGGAAATACAGTTAGTATGGCTAATTATGGATTGACACAAACATTTAATTTGGAATCTGGACTAAATCAGACAGTTACTGCAGCACCCGCTTATTTTTCTTTTACATCATCTAATATTGAAGTGGCTAGAGTTAGTGAGGTAGGAATTGTAACTTTTGTTGGTTCGGGTACATCTAAAATAACAGCTTCTTTAGGTGGTGTTAAAGCAACTGGATCTTTAACGGTTAATGTTCCAGGAAGCTTTCCTGTTGCTCCTGTTCCTACTTTGGCTCAAAATAAAGTAATTTCAATATTTAGTGACAAATATACAAACGTACCAGTAAATTATTATAATGGCTATTGGGCTCCTTACCAAACCACCAAAGGTGAACAAACCACTATAGATGGCCAGAATGTACTAAACTATACCGAGTTGAATTTTGTTGGTACTCAGCTTACAACTCCATTAGATATTTCAGAGATGACACATTTTAGTGTTGATATCTTGATGTTAGAATTACCCACTGATATTGACCTCCTTCTCACATTTAAGAATGAAAATTCTACGGCCACTACTTTTCAACAAAACCGTATTGGTCAAAGTTATCAACTAGATCCTAGAGCTCCTGTCGTTCATAAAGATACCGATTTCGAAGCTGGAGTATGGGAAACTATAAAAATTCCTATTAGGCCAACATCAGAAACTTCATTGGATAAGACAGGAGTCAATTTAATCATTATTGAAAACATAAAATCTTCTAATGTAAAAACTATTTATGTAGATAATATGTATTTCTATCGTGAATAAAACTGCATATAGAGCGTAATATTTAATACTATGAATTTAAAAAATTTAATAAGAATGAAAACCAAAATATATAAGCAGAATCTAACACCCAGAAAAGGAAACTTAATATTGGTTGTTGTCAGTCTTGCATTATTCGTTTTATTTCCTATGTTCACCAGTTGTTCATCTGATGAAACCCAAACTGTGGCTAATTTCACTGAACTGGTGATGCAAGACGAGTTCGATACCGATGGCGCCCTAAATAGTGAAATTTGGGATTATGAAATAGGTACAGGAGAAAATGGCTGGGGAAATAATGAGTTGCAATACTATACAAATCGTGCTGAAAATATAACAGTACAAAATGGCATATTAATTATTACCGCTAAAAAAGAGTCTTTTGAAGGTGCTTCATATACTTCAGCAAGAATCGTATCGAAAGGAGAACAAGCATACGGTCGCTATGAAGCGCGTATCAGATTGCCTTACGGACAAGGTATCTGGCCTGCTTTTTGGCTATTAGGAGCCGATTGCGGACCAGCAGTGGTTTGGCCACAATGCGGTGAAATAGACATTATGGAATATCGTGGGCAAGAACCAACTACAATACACGGAAGTGTGCATGGCAATGGATTTTCAGGCGGAAATGCTATTACAAAAAGTTATAGTTTACTCAATGACCGTTTTGACACAGGGTTTCATGTATTTGGTATAGAATGGGGTCCGGAATATATAAACTTCTATGTAGATGATGTTTTATACAATCAAATTACACCAGCTGATGTGCCTGGAGAATGGGTTTTTGATCATCCATTCAAAATTATTATTAATCTTGCTGTTGGAGGCTCTTTTGTTGGTGCTCCTAATAGTGAAACGGTTTTTCCACAAACAATGCTGGTAGATTACGTAAGAGTATATAAACAATAATAAACTAAACAAATAATACAACGAATCATGAAACAATTAATTAAAAAAGTTAAGCAAATTTCAATGTTGCTTTTAGCGATATCCATATTAGGATGTGAAAATAATAATGATGATGATAATTTCCCGGAAGTTATTGCAGGTTTTACCTACACTATTAATGTTGATACAGGTACCGTAACTTTTATCAACACCTCAGTAAATTCAAGGAATTATTTTTGGACTTTTGGAGACGGAACCAGTTCTACCGAAATTAATCCAATAAAAACTTTTACAAAAGGGGAGTACAAAGTTACTTTAAAAGCAACCAATGTTGCAGGAGCATCTAATACTTATGAAGATACAATAGTAATTTCAGATTTTGGAGATCCAATAATTACATTGCTTGGTGATACCACAATCAATATTAAAATTGGCGGAACATTTACTGATCCGGGAGCAACGGCTACAGATGATGTAGATGGAAATATTACTGCTAAAATTGTAGTTGCAGGAGATGTTGTAAATGTAAATGTAGCAGGCACTTATATCATTACCTATAATGTAAGTGATGCCGCAGGTAATACAGCGACTCAAAGAACCAGAACAGTTATTGTGGCTGCAGATACTGTAGCACCGGTAATCACATTACTTGGAAGTGCCACGATAAATATTAAGGTTGGAGACACATTTACTGATCCGGGAGCAACGGCTACAGATGATGTAGATGGAAATATTACTGCTAACATTGTAGTTGCAGGAGATGCTGTAAATGTAAATACTGCAGGCACTTATATCATTACTTATAATGTAAGTGATGCCGCAGGTAATGCAGCGACTCAAAAAACCAGAACAGTTATTGTTGCTGCTGGTCCTGTCGCTTCAGGAGCCTATATCTATGCTACATCAGGGACTGTAACGATTCCATCGACAATTGCAGATTGGGGTACCGGAACAACCATTAACCCAAACTACACTGGAAACGCAACATACAATCCTAGCATACAACTTATTTCAGGAAATGGCTGGGGACCAGTATCAGCTGTTGCCTTTACAGCGATGGAAGCAGGAGTACTTTCAAATTATTCAACGCTTGAGTTTAAAGTTAGAACAACCGATTATACCTCCGTTAAAGTAAAAGTGCCTGAAGTGGAAAAATCATTTACATTGGCTAGCGGAACACCTTTGGCAGGAGGATGGATTCAGATGAGCATTCCGTTATCAAACTTTGGTGGCGCTGTAAATACAGCAGTGGAATTTGCAATATTTGAATTTGGAGCCGGAACTATGTTGATTACCGATGTAAAGTTGTCAGGCGACGGTAGTGTTGTACCTCCAAGCAACTGCCCTGCCCCTCCGGCTGGTGAGTTACTTTCTAATGGTGGTTTTGAAGCAGGAAATGTTTGCTGGCAATTTTTTGCCGGAACATCTGTTTCTTCAACAATTTTTAAAGATGGCAGTAAATCAGCTGAAATGCAAGGAGCACCTGGTGTAGCTGTAGGTTTAAAACAGGAAAGATTTGCAACAGGTATACTGCTGCCTGGTACATCATATACAGTTTCATTTGATATCATAGCTTCTGGAGCATTCGGTGAAGGAGGAGTTTTTAAAGCATTTACATTTTCCGAAGGTGCAGATGGTGGTTCTGTAGCTGCAACGCAACACATCCTTGCGGATGGTGTAACATCTTTAGCAACAACTTGGGAAAAGAAAACATATACCTTTACAACTGCAGGAAATGCAAATCAAGTGGCAGGTGGTTTATCCTTTTATATTGAAATTGTTAATAGTGCAGTTAAACTTAATGTAGACAACGTAGTCATAAAAAAGACACCGTAATAATTCTATATTAAAATCA
>DATIRG010000408.1:0-1997 GCA_035470005.1 Lutibacter sp.
GGAGATTTTAAATATTCACGGTGAAGGATTTAGATTGGTGGAGAAGATCTAAAAATAAATTTTTCCATAATATAGAATCAGACTATGTCAGAGCTAATTAAAATATATAATGAAAATCCGAACGAACGTGAAATTGACAAAGTTGTCAAGATTTTGCAAAAAGGCGGATTGATTATTTACCCTACGGATACCGTATATGGTTTAGGCTGCGACATCACCAACACAAAAGCTATGGAAAAAGTGGCGCAGCTCAAGGGGTTAAAACTCGACAAAGCGAATTTTTCGTTTATTTGTTACGATTTAAGCAACCTGTCTGATTATGTAAAACAAATTGACACACCCGCTTATAAAATTCTAAAAAAGGCATTGCCCGGACCATATACCTTTATTTTGCCGTCGAGCACCAGTTTGCCAAAAGCATTTAAAAATAAAAAAACGGTGGGTATTCGTATTCCCGACAATAATATTATCAGAGAATTGGTAAAAAAGTTGGGAAATCCGATTGTTTCAACCTCTATTTATGATGAAGACGATTTGTTGGAATATACCACAGATCCGGAATTGATATTTGAAAAGTGGGGGAATAAAGTTGATATTGTGATTGATGGCGGCTACGGAAGCAACATTCCGTCAACCGTCGTAGACTTATCTGAAGGTGAAATCACCATTTTGCGTGAAGGATTGGGAAGTGTGGAGGCGTTATTATAGCAATTCTTTATATTTTTTTTTGCCCAATACAAAATATTGCCAAACAATGCTTTTAATCGTATAATAATCCGCTGTATTTTCGGATTTTTTTCTTTTTTTAAGCATTTTGGAAAAATGGCTGTAAAAACTGTAATGTGCTTTAAGAATTGCCAAAAAATGCGCGGGTTTCAATTCCATTAAAAATTTTAGTCCGGCAAATCCATCCAGTACAAGTCTTGCTAAAATGATTGGAACCACTTGATTTTTGGGCAAGTTTTTCACCAAGCTAAACAAACTGTTTCTGAAATTTAAAAATGTTTTTTTTGGATTTGCTTCTTTCAAGGTAGCGCCACCAACGTGATAAACGGTTGAAGAACCCACATATTTAATGGTTTTGGATAAATTTTTGGTTCTCCAGCACAAATCTATTTCTTCCTGATGTGCAAAATAATCTTCATCAAAACCTTTTAATTCGTGATAAACGGAGGAACGAATAAAAAAACAAGCGCCTGATGCCCAAAATATTTCGGTTTCACCGTTGTACTGATTTTCATCTGTTTCTAAAGTTGAAAAAATTCGTCCACGGCAAAAAGGATAGCCAAACTTGTCAATAAATCCGCCTGCTGCTCCGGCATATTCAAACTTGTTTTTATTTTTGTAATCCAGTATTTTTGGCTGGATAATGGCGGTATTGGGTTCATTTTCAAAAGTTGTGATCACAGGATTAAGCCATCCTTCGGTCACTTCAATATCCGAATTCACCAAGGCATAAATATCGGCATCAACGTGCTGTAAAGCATCATTATACCCTTTTGCAAATCCGCCATTTACAGTATTTTTAATGATTTTAATCTGAGGATATGCCTGTTTCACAAAATCAACAGATTCATCAGTAGAAGCATTGTCTGCCACATAAATTTCAACATGGTCGAAATCGCTGTATTGAACGATGGAAGGAAGGAATTTTTCCAGCAATTGTTTTCCGTTCCAATTTAAGATGACGATGGCTATTTTCACGATTGCAAACTTACTTAAAAAGCTTAAATTTTTTCGAAGATTTTTGATTATTGTTCATATTCAGGAATGTTTTCCAAAAAAACATAGCATTCCTTTTCCAAATCCATAGAAGCATAAAAATGGGTCAATCCGTTGGTGACTATTAAATAATTGGCTTCCAATTTTAAATTATACCGCGCAATTTGGTCGAAAGTATCTTGTGTGATTTTTATGGTCGGCGCTTTGCATTCCACAACAATATGCGGATTACCTTTTGCGTTAAAAACCAGAATATCCGTTCGCTTGGTTAACTT
>DATIRG010000409.1:0-2026 GCA_035470005.1 Lutibacter sp.
TGAGGCGTTCCTCTTTGGGCTGGCGGAATGCCATCCAAATGAAAACGTCCAATTGTTTTGTTATCAGCTGCCATAGCGCGTTCGCCTTGCAACACGTGAATTTCTACGGATGGCTGATTGTCGGCTGCCGTTGAAAAGACTTGCGATTTTTTGGTTGGAATGGTTGTATTGGCCTCAATTAACTTGGTCATTACATTTCCCATTGTTTCAATACCCAATGAAAGTGGTGTAACGTCTAATAACAAAACATCTTTCACATCACCCGATAAAACACCACCTTGAATAGCTGCGCCAATAGCAACAACCTCATCAGGATTTACCCCCTTTGAAGGCGATTTTCCGAAGAATTTTTCCACAGCTTCCACAACTGCAGGAATACGTGTTGAACCACCAACCAAAATAATTTCATTGATATCTCCGGTTGTTAAACCTGCACCTTTAAGCGCTGTTTTACAAGGCTCAATCGTTCTTTTGATTAAATCATCAATCAATTGCTCAAATTTTGCTCTGGTTAAACTGCGAACCAAATGTTTTGGGCCACTTGCGGTAGCAGTCACATAAGGCAAGTTTATTTCAGTTGTTGCAGCCGATGACAATTCAATTTTAGCTTTTTCAGAAGCTTCTTTTAAACGTTGCAATGCCATTGGATCTTTACGCAAATCAATGCCTTCTTCAGCATTAAACTCTGCTGCCAACCAGTCAATAATTTTTTGGTCAACGTCATCACCACCCAAATGCGTATCGCCATCGGTTGACAATACTTCAAATACACCATCGCCCAATTCTAAGATGGAAACGTCATGCGTACCTCCACCAAAGTCAAAAACAACAATTTTTTGATCGATTCCCTTTTTATCCAAACCATAAGCCAATGCCGCAGCAGTAGGCTCATTGATAATACGGCTCACTTTAAGTCCGGCAATTTCTCCGGCTTCTTTGGTGGCCTGACGTTGTGCGTCGTTAAAATAAGCAGGCACCGTTACAACGGCTTCCGTTACTTCTGTTCCTAAATAATCTTCAGCAGTTTTCTTCATTTTTTGAAGAATCATTGCTGATATTTCTTGTGGCGTGTACAATCTTCCGTCAATATCAACACGTGGCGTATCATTATCTCCTTTGACAACTTTATATGGTACGCGCTCTGCTTCCATTTTAGATTCAGAATATTTGTTTCCCATAAAACGTTTAATCGAATAAACAGTTTTTAAAGGATTTGTAACAGCCTGACGTTTAGCAGGATCACCCACTTTTCTTTCTCCACCTTCAATAAATGCTACAATAGAAGGTGTTGTTCTTTTTCCTTCTGCATTAGGAATTACCACTGGCTCATTTCCTTCCATTACGGAAACACATGAATTGGTTGTTCCTAAATCTATTCCTATAATTTTTCCCATGACTCTATGCTATTTAATTTTTGTTTTTTAAACTCTGATTTACGGTATTCAATGATTATGCCATTGCAAATATTATGTCAAGTTGTCATAATTATATACAGGATTGGTTCATAATTGTCACCGAAACCGCTTCAAATACCATAATTTTTATAAAGATGATTGGGATATAACGCAATGCTATATATTTGCATACTTGTTTAAAAAACGATAAAGATGGAGTGTATTTCGATTTTTGATATGTTAAAGATAGGAATCGGTCCGTCGAGTTCTCATACTTTGGGGCCGTGGCGTGCTGCGGAAAGATGGATCAATCACCTTAAAAAAGAGGATAATTTCACGAAAGTCACTTCCATAAAGGTCGATTTATATGGTTCGCTTTCCTTAACCGGAAAAGGCCATGCATCCGATTTGGCCATATTGCTGGGATTGGCAGGGGAAGATCCTGAAACCATTCCTACGGATGAAATCATTCCCATCACCAATGACATTCAAACCTATAAAAAAATAAATTTTGGCGGTGCTCAAACAATTGATTTTGACCCGGAAACAGCCATTATTTTTAACAAGGAATTTTTGCCATTTCACGCAAACGGCATTAAATTCAGAGCATTTGAAAATGAAATGGAAATTTC
>DATIRG010000410.1:0-3877 GCA_035470005.1 Lutibacter sp.
TCCTAAATTTTAAACTTAACTTGGAAAGTTTTTTTACATTCGCTTTTTTATTTAATGACCATAAAAAAGTAACTTTAATAAGAGTTACACTCAATGAGTTATTTCATAATCCAATGAGCTTTTAACGATGTTTTTTTCAAATATGATGCACAAAAAATTTCACTTCATTTTCATACTGTTTTTTAGTTGCTTTCAACTGACGGCACAACAAAAATTATCTTCAGAAGCCACCGTGAGTGTTGTTACCTGCGGTCCCGGAAGTGAATTGTACAGTGCTTTTGGCCACAGTGCATTTCGGGTTTACGACCCGCTTTTGAAATTGGACAAAATATATAACTACGGCACTTTCGACTTTAATAAACCAAATTTCTATCTCAATTTTGCAAAAGGAAAATTAATTTACCAGCTTTCAACAACACGTTATGGCTATTTTTTGCAACAGTTTAATTATGAAAACCGTTGGGTAAAAACCCAGGAATTGGCTTTGAATGATGCCGATGTTCAGGCAGTTTATGATTTTTTGGAAAACAATGCAAAACCAGAAAACATGTCTTATCAGTACGATTTCTTTTACGACAATTGTTCCACAAAAATTGAAGAAGTTATTAAAGCGGTCTTAAAAGATAAAGTTACTTTTAACAACAACCATATTATCGACCAGAAATCTCACCGGGATTTAATTGCCGACTATACTGCGGAAAAATTTAAATGGGGGAAATTTGGGATCGACTTGGCCTTGGGTTCTGTGATAGACGATCCTGCTACTCAAGCCGAATTTAAGTTTTTACCCGATTATATTTACCTTGGTTTTAACAACGCCACCATAAAAGTTGACGGAGAAAATATTCCTTTGGTAAAGGCAAACTATACTGTTTTAAATGAAAATATACAACCGCAGCCATTTTCCATACTGCAACCTTTTATTGTTTTTTTGGTAATAAGTTTGTTTTTTATTTTCAAAACCTATCAAAATTACAAATTGAACAAAAGAAGTATATGGGTTGATTTTTCCATGTATTTTATGACTGGAATCATTGGCGTTGTGGTGTTATTGTTGTGGTTTGCCACTAGCCACACCGCAACATATAAGAACTTAAATTTTTTATGGGCTTTTGCGCCAAATTTATTCGTTTCTTTTTTTATGTTTAAAAAAGTTTTGCCAAAATGGCTGAAAAACTACAATATATTATTGTTGGTTTTATTGGTAATACAGGCAATTTTATGGATCTTAAAAATTCAGGTTTTCAATTTGGCCATCATACCAATAATTGCGATGCTTTTTGCGCGTTACAGCTTTTTAATTTTTAAAAGGGAATAGTTGTAAATTATCAAATGGCATCAAATATTTTTAAAATAATTGATGCCATTTGATAATTTTATAGGTCTGTACTATAAAAAATATAAATTAGAGTCTAGATTGCGCTTCCTCAATAATGTTTTGGTATTTCTTTAAAATTCTGTTCCACTCTTCAAATTCTTGGTCATCTTTTACGCTAACTAAGCCATCAGCCCTTTCACTGCTAATTTTAATAACATATTTTAGAGGATTAGAATCTCCTAATTTTACAAATACCCGAGTTCTTATGGTGCTTTTTCCATTAAAACTTTGTACTTGCCAAGCAGTGCGCATATAACCAGTTTCTTTATCTACCACTTCTAGTACATCAAATTCTGTGGTAACAATAGTGCTTATCAATTTCCAGGCTTCATCTTCCGTAATTTTAGGATTTACGACAACTGTAAAATTTACATTTGCCAAATCTGTTGAAATAGATGTTTTATATGCCTCGTCTTCAACCAATTGAATATGATCACGATGTGGTGGTTGCTGGTAATCTTTAGAATTGCAATAATTCTTTTTTACCGTTAAAAAACTTTCTTTACTCACAATAATTTCAACGCAATTATTTTCTGAAACTTTTAAATCGTAGCTACCTATGCCCACTATTTTACCGTCAACCTTAATTTCAGCATCATTTGGTGTAGATTCTACCTTTACCAATCTGTCTTTTAAAAGAAATTGGGCATCAAAAGGTGGTTCAACATCATTTTCCTTATTGCAAAAAACTTTTTCTTCGGGCAAAAAACCTTCTTTAACAATTTGAACTACCACACACTCATTATCAGGAATAATTATTTCAGAAAAACCAATTCCAACAGGTTTTTTATTCACTAAAATTTCAGCGTCCGCCGGTAAAACTTTCACTCTTACAATTCTGTCTTTAAGTTGAAAATTCTCACTTATAGGAGGATCTTGAGCTCCACTTTTGTTAAAATATGTTTTTGTAATTGATTTAAATCCCTTTTTTCTTATTTCAAGCGTTAAATTTCCGTCTTTTGGAATAATAACATCAAAATCTTTGGTTCCCACAAAATTTCCATCAACAAAAATTTGGGCATCAAAAGGCGTCGCTGTTATTTTTACCAATCGTGCTTCGAGTAAAACGTTAACTGTTTTGGGCCATTTTTGAGATTTTGGAAATTCTTTGATAAGGTCTTGAAAACCTTCTTTCTTAACAACAATTTTATTTGATTCTTTGCTGCTTAAACTTAATTTCACACTTCCTGTTCCCAAGGCCGGTTTTAAAACCTCATTTCCGTTCATTTTGAATATTTCTGCATCTTGGTAATTTGCAACGATGTCAATTTTACTCTGAGCAAATGAAAATGTTACTAAAAATAATGCAAGAAGAAAAAAGTAATTATTTTTCATAGTATTAATTTATTTGATTAGTTAGAGCTAATATAATAAATTAATCAATTTCGTTATGTAAAAACTTTTGTTTCGCCAATAATTTTTCTTCGGTTTCCACATTGTCATCATCTGGTACACAACAATCTACCGGACAAACAGCGGCGCATTGCGGTTCGTTAAAAAAACCTTTGCATTCAGTACATTTATCTGCAACAATAAAATAATATTCATCGTTAATGGGTTCTTGCGCTTCATCAGCATTAAATTCATCACCATTTACAAAAATTATTTTTCCGCTAAGTTTTGTGCCATCTGAAAATTTCCAGTTTTCTGAGGCTTCGTATATCGCATTATTAGGGCATTCCGGTTCACAAGCACCACAATTAATACATTCGTCGGTTATTTTTATTGCCATAATTTTATTTAGATTAATTTTGCGTCAAAGATAAAATTTTAATTTTAAGTTACCATAGAATGAATTTAAGCCAACGGATAGAAGCTTTCGCAAAACTCGGTGAATTTTTTAAACAGTTTTCAACTGCAAAAATTGAGAAACAAGAAAACGCCGAATTCAATCCCATTCTTTTCGATGCGTTTAAAATGCAAATCAAAAGGGCGTCGGAATTTAACGGTTGGTTTACCCAAGAAAATGTTTTAAAGGCTTTTGAAAGCTGGAGTGAAGCGCTAACCATTGAAAATTTGGAAAAGTGGACTTCAACCTATGAAATTGCTGAAAATAAAGTTCCTAAAAATATTGCCATTATTATGGCAGGAAATATTCCTTTGGTGGGTTTTCACGATTTTTTAACGGTTTTATTGAGCGGCAACAATGCGTTGGTGAAACTTTCTTCAAACGACAAATATTTTTTGCCTTTAATCGCCAAATTTTTGGAATATGAGCATTCGCACTTTAAAGATAAAATCACTTTTACCGAAAAAAAATTAGAAAATTTTGATGCTGTAATCGCCACCGGAAGCAACAATACAAAACGTTATTTTGAATTTTATTTTGGAAAATATCCAGCCATAATCCGAAGTAGTAAAAACTCCGCAGCCATTATTAACGGTAAAGAAACGAAGGAGGAATTGGAAGCTTTGGGCGATGATATCTTTCAATATTTTGGATTAGGCTGCAGAAGTGTTTCCAAATTATTTGTTCCTGAAAATTACAACTTCGACCTG
>DATIRG010000411.1:0-5091 GCA_035470005.1 Lutibacter sp.
GCCAAAACAAATTTCTCACCAGCTTGAACTACCGATTTAACGCGGCCAAAAAAGCAGGTGATTATAACTTGGAGGAAGGCATTGACAATATAGAACAAACGCCTTTTGTGGCTGGAAACTATTACGGTACGCCAAAATGGAGCACCTTAAACTTAAACACAAATTATCAGTTTTCCGACAAGGTTTCAATCTCTTTCAGAATCGACAATATTTTTGATGTACACTACAAAGAATTCGCATCTTCCATCAGTGCGCCGGGTCGAAATTATGTGGGCAGTTTGCTGTTGAAGTTGTAAAAAAATCTAAATTTTAAAAACATTATTTTGGGCGTTCCCGCCGAAAAGTCGGGCGCGCTTTCACTTCTCGCTTCCCGAAAAATCGGGAGAGCTCAAACATTAAGTTTACCCTGAGCGCAGCCCAAGGGTTCAATCACTAACGCAATTAATTTAGGATTTACAATTTCATCGCGCGCCTTGCGGTTAGAAAACTTTTTTGCAATGATGGTTCAATAGGAAATTTAGTGCTAATCAAGAAAAATAGATTGTATTATTGAAGTAAATCATCAATAATTTCCTTCAGCAATAAATTTATTCCCAAATTATTCAACTCTAATTGATGCCTAATTTCAATTTAATTGGTTATCAATGTATAAGTTAAGTAAATATTTAATATATTTAATTATTCTAAAAAACTATGCTATGAAAAGAGAATTCGGTTTTATGCCAAAATCCTTACGGATTAGGCACTTTCTCAATTTTTTATTTTTTCAAAATAAGACGACCAAGCATCATTTTTTCGATGTAATAAATTTTTAGGATACGTATGCCCTAAATTTTATTTTATCAGCGCATAAAAATTCAAATAATATATTTAATTGGATTTTTTTGTATACCAATGTTTAAACTGCTTTGCTATGAAAAAAAAATTATTGCTAATGATTACCTTTTTGTGCGTTTTTAATACCTATCCTCAAAAAAAACTTATACCCGAAACTTTTGAAAAATCCTTTGTTCGTAAAAAAAGTCGGACAATCAGGGTAGCCAAAATTGAAGATAAAAAATTGCAAAATATTGCAGCAGGCAATTTCGACAGTGATGGTGATGGTATTTTGGACAACATTGATATTGACGACGACAATGATGGCATTACAGATGTTGATGAAGAATTTTATTGCAGAAGATCTCCTTTTGCAATTTTGGGAACTCCTTGTGATACCGACAATGACGGTGTTCCCGATGTTTTTGATTTGGACAGCGACAACGATGGCATTCCCGATATTGTTGAAGCAGGTTTGGGGCATTTAAGTAACGGAACCGACCGTATCGCCGTAACTTGGGTAGATAACAGTAACAACGGAATGCATGATGCATCAGAAACAAATACACCGGTCAACACCGATTTAGACGGTGTTCCAAATTATTTGGATTTGGACAGTGACAATGACAGTCTTTTTGATGTGGATGAATCAGGCGCAGGAAACACGAATGCATTTGCAGGCTTTGTGAATGGCGATGGCGACAGCAATGGCGATGGTGTTGGCGACGGGCTGGATTCGGAAACATTTGATGACGGAATACTAGATATTTTCGATTATTTCGAAGGAGTTGATTTTGCAACTTCTTATGGAAACAACAAACAGGGATCAGGTCCGCTTTTTGTAAAAGACACCGATGGCGACTCAACTCCCGATTATATGGACATCAAATCCAACGGAACAACATTCGATATTTCCGGAACTTTATATGCGTATTTAGATGCAAATAATGATGGTTTAATTGATGGAACAGCAGACGTTGACCGTGACGGAATTTTGGATGCTTTTGACACAAACACCTCTGTTTATGGCTCTCCAAGAGATTTAAACCGAAAATTGCATTTATATTTTGATGGCCGGAATGATTATATTGAAGAAGACAGTGGAACCAATATTGTGAATGGTTTATCTCAAGTAACAATGATGGCTTGGATAAAATTAGATCCTAGCTTTTCGGGAGATGGTGCAATAATGGGTCAAAAAAATTTATGGATGCGTATTAATACTTCTAAAAGGCTTAGAGTAGAAATTCAAGATTATTATTCTCTTTCAGCTTCGGCACCAACCACATTAACCTTAAATAAATGGGTACATGTTGCTGTCGTTTATAATGGTGCAAATACTTCTGAAACATTAAAACTTTTCATTAATGGCGAAAGGGTTGCCTTTAGAAACGATTTGGCTATTCAAGGTGGTATTAAATCCGATGCAAACAATAAATTTAGGATTGGAAGAACCCCTACAAGTGAGTCTTTGAGTACAGGAGAAATGTTCAAAGGAGAAATGGATGAAGTCAGGGTTTTCAACAAAGCATTAACCGATGACGAACTTCGAAAAATAGTGTATCAGGAAATTGAAGAGAATTCAGGAAATGTTAGAGGTGCTATAATCCCGAGAGACATCGCAAATTTTGTAAATGCCGCAACAACACCGGCTGTTTTGCCTTGGGCCAATTTAGTGCGGTATTACAGAATGGATGTGTTTAAAGATGATATCGTTGACAATTTAACAACGCCCGCTATTGATGTTGGTTCAGGGGCAAAAATGTACAATTTTAAAAATATGTATCCGCAAACTGCTCCGTTGCCTTATGAAACAAAAGCGGACGGCGACTGGTCCAATACAGCAATTTGGTTAAACGGCAGTGTTTGGGACATTGCTTCCGAAGCAACAAACAAGGATTGGGCCATTGTGCATATTAAAAACAATGTAACAACTTCAAACCGGCATAGCACTGCCGGACTTATCATTGATTCAGCTAAAAAATTATCGATTAAAACAAGCAAAGAATTAAAAAACACTTGGTATTTGGAGCTGGATGGCGTCATCGATTTGGAAGATGAATCGCAATTGGTGCAAACAGCTGAAAGTATTTTAGACCAAGACAGCGGCGGATTTATAGAACGCGACCAACAAGGCACCGCAAACAGTTATAATTACAATTATTGGTCGTCTTCCGTTGGGCCAATAAGCGGAACTTCCGCAAGAGGAACCGGAACAGCAAGCACAAACGCAAGTCACAAATTAGTGGATATTTTAATGGACGGCACAATTGCTGCTGAGCCAAATAAAAAAGGCGTAATTAATTTTCAGCCGGCACATTGGTCGGCTGATAACGGAGTTACTTCCCCAATCATGATCAGTTCCTATTGGCTCTACACGTTTAATGGAACAGCCAATAATTATGGCGCATGGAAAACTATCAATCAAAACACTCCAATACAAACAGGTGAAGGCTACACCATGAAGGGAACTTCCGGCGCCGTAAATATTGGAAACCAACAAAACTATGTGTTTAAAGGAAAACCCAATAATGGAGATTTTACCTTGCCTATTTTAAAGGGACATAATCGGTTAATTGGAAATCCGTACCCTTCTGCGATGGATGCCGATGAATTTATTAAAGACAATATAAAGGAAACCATCAACAGTAAAACAGGAAGAAATACCAAAAATATTTTTAACGGTGCCTTATATTTCTGGGATCATTTCGGAGAAAGAAATTCACATTATTTAAAAGAATATGTGGGCGGTTATGCCACATATACCTTAATGGGAGGCGTAAAATCCATTTCAAACGATACCCGAATCAATACAACTTCGGGTCTTTTATCATCAAAAAAACCGCAAAAGTATATTCCGGTAAATCAGGGATTTTTTGTGATTGCGGCATTGGAATTAAACCCTGCTGCAACATATACAACACCCACAATTGATGGCAGCGACATTGTTTTTAAAAACAGCCAAAGGGTATTTATGGTTGAATCTGAAGAAAATTCTGTCTTTATGAAGGGCGATTTGGCCAAATCTGGTTATACTTCAATGGAGAAAGTAAAAGATTCTATAGGAAACATGGATAAAAGACCCAAAATTTGGCTGCAATTTGATTCTCCAACAGGCTATCAACGACAATTACTGGTGGGTGTTGACGAAAACGCCTCAAATTTTTTTGATTTGGGTTATGATGCGCCCTTAGCGGATATTGGTAAAGAAGATATGTTCTGGACTTTTGAAGGGGGTAAATTTGTGATTCAGGCCGTAAATAATTTTAACACCGATCAGGATTTGCCCTTGGACATAAAGGTAAGTAAAACGGGATTGTCACGCATCAAAATTGACGAACTGACAAATATGGATGAAAATATTTCGGTCTATATTAACGACAAATTAACAGGGATACTGCATAATATTTCACACAAACCTTTTGAAATTAATTTGGAAGCAGGAACCTACGCAGACAGGTTTTCGCTAACCTTTAAAATGCATAAATTGATAGAAGAAGATGTAAATGTCGAAATATTTCTGGAGGCAACATTGCCACCGATTATTGAAGGGATTTACGTAGTTATGGACAATACCATTGGGGAACTTCAAATAAAAAACAACAGCACCGAAGAAATAACTGGCATCACGCTTTACAATTATTTGGGACAAATCATGAAGACTTGGAATGCCAATTTTAACAGAAGAACAATTTCATTGCCGATAAATATCGCAACGGGTGTTTATTTTGTCCGGATAAGCACCAAAAACAACCTGATTGTAAAGAAAATTATGAAACTGTAAAGCATTCTTTATATCTGATTAAATCCTGACCATTTTCAGTTAAAAGAATTGTTCTGAATTTATTCAGAAAAATGTTGGCACCTTTTAACGGATAAATTGACGTATCAATCCATTTGTTTAAATAAATTTACCATTTATTTATATAATTTAACCATTTATTTGATTTTTATGGTTGAATATTAGGAAGTTAATCATTTTAGTTATAACTTTCACAGATTAAAACCCCTAACATATGAAAACACAATTACATGCAATTTTAACCCACCTTTTTTCCCAGCCACTTTTTAGAAAACGTTTCTAATTTAGCCTGTATTGCGCCCTATACTTTTTTTGAAATTCGAATAAATTAAAAAAGAAGCTCCAACAATTTTTCCCTGAATTTTTTACAGAACAACACAATCCCTCTGTGTCATGAAAAAAATAATTACCCTGCTGTTTATCTGTGGTTTGTCAACATGGATGTTTTCTTTAACAACAAGTGCAAATGATCA
>DATIRG010000412.1:0-13031 GCA_035470005.1 Lutibacter sp.
ACCATATAAATGAGTTGTCCTTTCCCTTTTTGCTCAACCCAGAACAATAAGGAATTCGGAACATTTTTTAAAGCTTCTGACCCTGCAAATCCCGAATTATTTGTGGTGTTTTCCGGAAAATAACCTACGTTGGCACCATCTTTTAACAATTTATAGGAAGTGCCGCTTAATTTTAAGCTATGGTAAAAATTAGGATAACCATAAGCCAGCGGATGCGTATTGTCTAAGTTGCTTTTAAAAATACTGCCCGTAATGGTCGTTTTAATATCATTGCGTTCTTGTTGATCGTAGGGAATTAAATGAGGTTTGGCATTGTCCTTAGCTTTTAGGGTGTCTTTTTTTACTTTTAATGCAAACCCTTCTTTATCGGCAAAACTGTTTAAGGCACTTCCAATGGCGATCAAAGTTCCTCCATTTGATACGTAGGAGGTTAAAGTTTCCAATTCAGCCTTATTGGCATGGTAGTCATCGGTTAAGATTAATACATCATAGGTTGAAAGATTTGTGCGGTTTAAATTTAAATTATTGATGATGGTTAACGGATATTTTAATTGCGTTTCAAAAAAGTGCCAAATTTCACCAAAACTTAAGGAAGAAACACCTTCACCGGCAATGGCCGCAATTTTTTTAGGTTTGATCAATGAATAATTTGAAGAGCCAAAATCGGTTCCTGAATTTACAAAACCTGAAGTTACTGAAGTTAATTTGGTATTTGAACCATTGGCAAGTTTTGTGATTAAATCATCAAAATTTTCAAGATGTCCATTGTCTGCGCGCATAACCACCAACGTTCCTTTTTTATAGGAATTGCCATCAATAGAAAAATCGGCTTTATTAAATCTGACATTAAATTTATTTTCCAGCAATTTACCCAAAAAAGAAGCGTCAGAAACTTCATTCCATTTATGGATATAGGCATAGGCATTGGTATTTGCGGCGTTGTTGTTAATGGTTTTTTCGGTGGTTAAATTTTTAGGATTCCCGATAGTGGCGTTTGATACGTATCCCTGCAGGCCATAGGCATAAGGAATGCTCCAGGCAGTAATGTCATAAGTTAACGAGTCTATGAGCTTTGCTTGTTTTTCAAATAATATTTTCACCATTTTTCCTTTGGCCTGATTGGTCGGAATCACCAAATCGCCTTTCGTGGTTTGGACGGATTTTACGGAATTTGAAGCATAATCGTAGGCTTTAATGGATATTTCTTCAGACGGAAAACTATAAATTTCGTGTTTTTTCAGCAACGCAACTACCTGATTAATTTTTTCAGGGTCGCCTCTTAAAATATAATTTTGATTGGCAGACTTGCTGTTGTTAAAGAAATTTTTAAACTCCGAAAGTAATTTTGAAGTGTTTTTGGAAGTCATTTCTACAGTTGAAATCCCTGCTGTAAAATGATGGGCAATACGGTCCTTTAAGGTCAGCACTGTTTTATTTTCTATGGTTACCCCCAATCCGGCACCAATTCCTGCTTGCTCGTAAGTCATCCCAATGGCGCCCAGATAGGTTGGATAAGTGTCTCCATAACTTGGATAAAATAAATCAAATCGTTCTTTCGTAAAATACCGCCAGCCATTTTCATCAAAGTATTTGGCATTGTTTTTTCCTATTTGCGTTTGAAAATCACGTTGCCAATCGGTAATTATTTCGTGAAACGGTTCTGCTGCAGGCGCAAAATAATAAGGACTTTCGTAACCTTGTTCGTGAAAATCAACATGAACTTGCGGCAGCCATTTATTGTATATTTTTAAACGCTGTTGCGTTTCAACTTGCGATGCCCATGCCCAGTCTCTGTTTAAATCGAATAAATAATGGTTGGCCCTGCCTCGTGGCCAGGGTTCTCTGTGTTCAAAAGCGTTCGGATCCGCATTAAAGGGCGTGCTTTTTGTTTGGTCGTACCAGTTTACATAACGGTCGCGACCATCCGGATTTAAGCAGGGATCAATAATGACAAGGGTGCTTTTAAGCCAGTCTTTTTTGGTCGTAACCAGCTCGTACAATGTTTGCATGGCAGCTTCAGTGCTCGAGGCTTCGTTTCCATGGACATTGTAGCTTAACCAGACCGTGGCAACTTCTGAAGTAAAATCACCTTTTAAAATGCCTGTTCTTTTTAAATTGTCTTCCCTGATTTGTTCCAGATTTTGGATATTTTCTTCTGAAGAAATAAAAGAAAGGTATAAAGGCCGGTTTTCATTTGTGATACCATATTGTTCAAGTTTCACATTTGTTGAATTTTCACTGACATAAGTGAAATAATCCACCACTTTATGATGTCTTGTAAATTGAGACCCCAATTCATAACCCAAAAATTCAGAGGGCGATTTTAGGGTTTGGGAGATGATAGCGGAAAAGGTGAATGCGGTGAATAAAATGGTTAAAATGCTGTTTTTTTTCATAAATGATAAATTTTAAACGCTGGTATCTTTTGGGTAAATAATGACAATATAACTGGTTTGCTGTTTTGTGTTGAATTTTGAAATAAAAAAACAATGATACAAAAATTATTTAAGGCTTTCAAAAATAAAAGGACGCTACTTTTACTTCTGAAGGGTACCGATATAAAATTACAAAGGAGCTAAGTAAAAAACATAGCTCCTTTGGTGATGAACTAATTTATTGGTTAATTAATAGCCGTCATTTTGGATTAAATTTGGATTTACATCCATTTCCCTAAGTGGAATAGGCAGAATCAGTCTGTTCGCGTTTGAGGCAATACTTCCTATGTTTGCACCGAGACGTTTTGCATCAAATAAACTAAATCCTTCAAAAGACAATTCTCTTTTTCTTTCCATTAAAATGGTTGCCAAATTAACCGAATTATATAAGCTGGCATTGGCCCTGTCTCTTAACGCATTGATGTCATCAAGTGGTGAGTCTCCAATCGTTGTTGATCTTCTGAAATTACTTTCTGCACGAATCAGATACATTTCGGCCAACCGCAGGAACGGAATATTTCCAAATTGGTTTTTCCACTTGGCAGTAGCAGTTCCCCTTGAGGTTACATAAAAGAAAAGTGAACGTTCATCATTGGGATCATCATAAATATTAAAATGTTGCGAGGTAATGCCAAGATCTGGGTTTCCGTTACGGCCCCCAAACTCTGAACCTGCCCAAAACGTACTAAAATCATTTAAACTGGCATCCTGACTTGTAACTTGCCAGGCAAAAAGGTCTTCAGTTGAATTCTCTCCATTGTTAAACGCACCATCAAAAGTAGCGGTTAATTCAGCGCCACTGTTGTTAATTACATCATTTGACATCGCACGTGCATTATCATAATCTCCTTTTTCCAGATAAACCCTTGCCAGTAAAGCAGCTGCGCTGTATTTTGTGGCGTAAATGTCATTTGAATCAGGAAGTAAATTATAAGCGTCTGTTAAATCAGTAATAACCTGTGCATATACTTCTTCCAGCGTATTTCTTGTAGGATATTCAATGATGGAAGCGTCTAATACGGCTGTCAATGAAATTGGCACTGCAAGCTGAGAGTTTTGTGATCCTGGTACATAAGTTTTTGAATACAGTCTCGCCAAATCAAAATAGGCCATTCCTCTTAGAAATTTTGCTTCACCTTCTGTAACATCTTTTTCATATTCATCAGTAAATACGCTTAAACTTGATAAAACAATGTTGGCTTCATTGCTGATGTCATAGGCATTTACCCAGATGCTTTCCACAAAACTGTTGTCAGATAAAATTGCTTTTTCATTATATTCTGCAGGTTGAACATAAGTGCCGTTCCACGAAAGGCTGCCGTTATTTCCAATAAGTTCTGATGCCAATGCAATTCCGCCGCCGTAGCTTCCGTTGTCACGTGCCACCGCATAGATATTGTTTAAAATTTTCTTAACGTTTGCCGGACTTTCAGTAGCTACCTCAGGAGATAGGTTTTGTTCCGGTTCAATGTTTAAATTGTCATCACAGGCTATAAATGGCAGGGTAAGCAGTGACAGTATAATTGGTAGATAGTTATATTTTTTCATAATGCTTTCTTTATAGGTCAATATTTAATCCAATTGTAAATGTTTTTGCCGGAGGAGAGGAGTAAAATGTAATCCCCTTTTCAATATTTGAGTTTCCGTTGTTATCATAGGAAGACTCAGGGTCATAACCGCTGTAATCTGTAAAAGTCAACAAGTTTATTCCGGTAAAGTACAGTCTTAAACGATCAACAGAGAATTTTTCGGTAACTTCTCTTGGAAAAGTATAGCCGAATGATAAATTTCTCAATCGGATAAAATCTGATTTTTCCAAATAGCGTGTTGATGCCTGTTGTCCGTTTGTACTGTACATTCTGGCTTGTGGCACCATCGTGATATCACCCGGATTTTGCCATCTGTCTAACTGGTCAGTGGTTTGGTTGTCTTCATACCTTGCATTGCCCGATTGAAATTTTCCGCCTTCATTGTATAAAGATGCCCCCCATTCTCCTTGTAAAGTAAAAGAAAAATCAAAGTTATAAAAAGACATGGTATTGGTAAGACCGGCCATAAATGTAGGATACGGACTTCCGGAGATAATTCTTTCGGCTTCATTGTAATTATTTGTGGTTGTTCTATCCAAACTGCCATCGGTTTTTACCGAATTTTTATAAAATAATGCATCCCCGTTTGCAGGATCAACCCCTGCGTATTCCACCAGGTAAAAAGAAGAGATTGTTTCACCTTCCCTTACAATATTTCTTCCGGCCACAATATCGCCACTTGGCAAATCAGTAACTTCATTGTCTAAAGTTGAAAGGTTTAGGGATGTTTTCCAGGTTAAGTTTTTGGACATGACATTATCGGTATTTAAAACAAATTCCAATCCTTTGTTGGTAAGTGATCCCACATTGCGTGTTATGGAAGTATAACCG
The DNA here is from genome assembly GCA_035470005.1 of Lutibacter sp. Lineage (GTDB taxonomy): Bacteria > Bacteroidota > Bacteroidia > Flavobacteriales > Flavobacteriaceae > Lutibacter. The sequence goes on from DATIRG010000412.1 coordinate 4,856, forward strand.
GATGTTCCAGGGATAGGTTCATTCAACAAAAGGTCGTTTGTTTTTTTAGAATAATAATCAATTTCACCGCTGATACGATTGTTTAAGATGCCAAAATCCAAACCGATATCAATTTGATTGGTTTTTTCCCATTTTAAATCCGGGTTTCCCAATTGAACCGGTGACAATCCGGATTTCTGGTTATAAGCTGTTCCTCCGAAAAGACCCAAACTTGCAAAGTTGCCAATGCCGGCATTTCCGGTAACCCCATAACTTCCTCTTAATTTTAATAAGGTCAGAATTTCTGAGTCTTTGATAAAATCTTCTTCAGAAATAATCCAGCCTACTGAGGCGGCAGGGAATACGCCATACCTGTTAGAAGCTCCAAATCTTGATGAGCCGTCATAACGCAAACTTCCTTTTATCAGGTATTTATCCAAAATAGAGAAGGTTGCCCTTCCAAAATATGAAAGGAAATTGTATTTTGTTCTGCTGGAAGTCCCTGAGGTAATCTCAGAAGCGCTCGCAACTGTCTGCAAATCGTCTGAAGGAAAACCGGTTCCGGCAACATATTGTCTTTTTCTGGAACTTTCTTCAAAACTCATACCGCCCACCAGTTCAATATCATAATCTTCATTATAAGTCTGGGCATAGGTAAAATAATTGCTGATGCTGTATTTGTCAGATTGAATGGCATTTGCATCTGCGTAACCGTTGGTGGAAGCCGATTCTGTTAAACTTCCTGCAAAATATTCTTCAGTCTGGTTATTATTGTCGTAGCCAACTTCTGTCTTGAAAGCCAACTCCGGAAGAATTTGATATTCCAAATAGGTATTGAGCAAAACCCTGAAAATATTTACCTCCCAATTTCCATTGTATTCCTGCATTAAAAAGTTATAGTAAATACTGGTTTCATTGTTCGGAACAATGCCGTCATCCAAATAAGCAGGGGTAAGCGGAGATTGTGCTATGGCCTGCAATGGTGTTGAGAAAGAGTTGTCTGTTCCTATCCTTGAAATTTTTGTTTTACTCAAGCTGGTATTCATTCCAACCCTGAAATTATCTGAAATTTTATGGTCAACATTGCCTCGGAAGGAATAACGGTCCAAGCTGTTTCCGCGAACAATTCCTTGGGTATCATTATAACCGCCGGAAATAAAGAACAAGGTTTTATCGGTACCGCCGGAAATTGAAAAATTATGTTCCTGAACCGATCCTTTTACCAAAGCCAAATCTTGCCAGTCGGTATCAACTTCTCCGGTTCTCCAGTCTTTTCCGTTCGACATCCAGTCAAAATAACCGCCTTCTTCAGTTAACCATGTGTCTTCGGCGCCATAACTGTTTGTGGAGGCTTCCGTAAAAAGTTCCACATATTGTTCGGCATTTAACCATTTCATTTTATTGGTGGCCTCGCTCCAGCCTGTAGAGGTGTTCAAGGAAACCTTTGTTTTACCCGATTTCCCTTGTTTGGTGGTGATCAAAACCACCCCATTTGTGCCCCTGGCTCCATAAATGGCGGCAGACGAGGCATCCTTTAAAATTTGGATGGATTCAATATCGTTAGGATTCAAGGAAATTAATGGGTTAATGGGTGCTTCAGAAACACTTTCATCATCATTGATCAAAGGCATCCCGTCAATAACATACAAAGGTTCCTGAGAAGAAGAAATACTGGAAACTCCTCTAATTCTCATTTTAACACCACCTTCTACCTTACCGTTTATCTGGGTAATTTGAACGCCGGCAGCTTTTCCTGTAAGCGCTCCCTGCATACTTGCAATAGGAATATTGTTGATGTCACTGGAAGAAACTGACGCAATGTTGTCTGTCACCTTTCGTTTGGATTGTTTACCAAAACCAACGACCACAACTTCTTCAAAAGTGTTGTCTGAAACCATTTCAATGTTGATGACGGTTTCCTGGCCAACAGTTCTTTTAATAACTTTGTAGCCTACAAAAGAAAAGACCAAGACATCTTGCGGACTTGCCGTGATTTCATATTTTCCGTCAAAATCTGTTTGAGTGCCTTTACTGGTATTGTCAATAACAATATTTACACCAAGTAATGGCAATCCGTCTTCACCTTTAACTGTGCCGGAAATTTTCTTTTCCTGAGCCATTAATAAGGATGAGACAAAAAATAATCCTAGAAAAAAGTAGTTTTTAATTTTCATACATCTGTTTTTAAATTATAGTTTGATTAATGTTTGTGATTCATGAATTAAAAATTTCCGTATTTGTTTCATTTTTTATTCCGTAATGAAAATTCAAATAAAGTAAAAACTATATAGTTAATAAGTACTAATATTAACAATAGTACAAAAAAAAACATACTTATAAAAATAATACATAATTATTTTTTTAATTTTTTAATCAAGAAAAGGGTGTGTTATTTTTAGTTAAAAAAACAACACACCCTTTAAATTAATGTCAAATCTTCATCAATATCTGACTTTTGAAAGTATCACAAAATCATAAACGCACTATTTTACGTGGCTGTCAAACCATTTAATATAGCGTTCATACCTGTCTTTTATAAATGAAGGTCGTTCAAGTCCATGGGATTCTCCCGGATAAACAACCAATAAGGTTTCTCTGCCCAAACGTTTCATAGCCTGATACATTTGTTCGGAATTAAGAATAGGCACATTCCAGTCATCACTGCCGCCCATCCATAAAGTTGGGGTGGTAATTTTTTCGACATCATTAAACGGTGACAGCTTTTCCCATAATTCAGCATTCTCCCAAGGAAGCCCCAATTCAAGTTCCCATGTTAATTGATAGTGGTCGTGACCATAATTGGCACGGTAAAGGGACTCACTTGCACCTGAAACGGCACCCTTAAATCGGTTTGTTTTGGTGATCACATAATTTGTTAAGATACCGCCATACGACCAGCCGCCAACACCCAAGCGGTTTGGATCTGCATAGCCTTGGGCAATCACATAATCAACACCGGCCATCACATCCTGATAATCCTTGTTTCCCCAATCCGCAAATAAAGCCTCTGAAAATGGTTGCCCGTATCCGGATGAACCTCTTGGATTGATCAAAAGTGTGACGTAGCCATGGGCAGCAAACAATTGTGGTGATTCGTTAAAATCAAACTCATATTGGCTGACAGGCCCTCCGTGCAGCCATAAAATTACCGGATATTTTGTTTTTGGGTTAAATCCTAAAGGTTTTACAACAAAACCTTCTATGTCGGTGCCGTCCTCACTTTTAAATTGAATCTTTTCAATTAAGGGTTTTTGCGCCTTATCCAATATTTCATCATTTACGGATGTTAATTTCTTCAAGGCGTTATTTTCGAAAGTGTATACTTCGTATGGCTGATTGCTTTTGCCCAACAAAGGGGCGATCATCGTACCATTTATAGAATAGTCGCCAATACTGAAATCACCCTGAATCGCCCTTTTAAAATTTTCTCCTGAAGGGTCCACCGAGCCGATAATACTGGTGCCGTTTTCTTCAATCAGAAAATAAATCGATTTTCCGTCCTGGGAAAATTTGGGTTTATTGATATTTCGGTCAAGGCTCTCAACAAGTAATTTATGCGTTCCGCCCGAAGCCGGGGTGATGGCCATTTTTTGTGTGGCATACCACATGGCTTTGGTGTCAATGATGGTGGTGTGGACAATATTTTTCCCGTCCGGACTCCAGGCCGGAGCGTTATCGGCATTTGGGTTAGTGGTCACTTGTCGCAAAGTTTTTCCTTTGTCTTTATTGTCCGCGGAAACGATCCAAATATCCGTATTGGAATTTCCGTCCTGATTGTCGGTTCTGTTGCTTACAAAGGCAATGGATTTTCCGTCAGGGCTCCAAACCGGACTTTTATCATCAAAATCTCCTGAAGTGATCTGAACAGGGACAGAATCTCCCGGCGTAAAAATATAAAGATGGGTTCGGTATCGGTTAAGGTAACCTTCGTAATCCTTTTTAAATTGCAGGCGATCAATAACTGCCGGTTTTGCCTTTTTGTCATCTTCTTTATCGGCCGTTAATTCTTCTGGCTTCGGGTCATTTAAACTTAACAAAATTCTTTTGCCGTCGGGCGACCATTCATAACCGGAAACCCCTTGTTTAATTTTTGTCAATTGTTGTGCATCGCCGCCATTTCTGTTGAGTGTCCAAACCTGTGTTTTGTCTTCGGCTTTGGCGGCAAGAAATGAAAGGTGTTTATTATCGGGACTCCAACGCGGCGCGCTTGCGTTGTAAATTTCTTTGGAAGTCATCGGGATGGCTTCTCCTCCCTGAGCAGGAATCATCCATACCTGTTTTTCGGATTTGTCTTTTTTTAAGTTCATTTCAGAAGTGACATAGGCAATCCATTTGCCGTCCGGACTAATTTGAGGATTGCTGACCGATTTTAATTTCATCAGGTCATCAATGGCAATCGCTTTTTTTGCATCTTGAGAATAACCTTCAAAATAAATTAAAAAAAGCAGAAGGAAGCAGGAGAATTTTAAAATTTTAGAAGTCATAATTGCTGTTGTTTGATTGGTTGTTAAAAGACAATAATTCCATAATTAAACTTTTATTGAGGATAACAATTTTAATAAAATAAAATCGATTTATTTCAATAATAAAAAAATTCTTTTTTTATGAAGTTCAAAATGCGGAAATTAAGAACAATTTTTTTTATGATAATAATTAATTTGGTAATGCGTGTTCCGGTAATTTGAAAAGTTAAATATTGGGATAATATTCCTTAAATATTTTATTTTTATTGGGCTATTGCTTAAAAAATTGTAAGATGCAAAGTAAATATTTTAACAAACAAACAAATTAACATCGTTTGCTTTATAAAAAAATAAATTTGCGTTAAAATGACCAACAAAACTGCCTCCAATTTCAAAATGAAACATAGGTTTGCGGATTTGCGGCAATCGCCCGTCACCAATTTGGGCCGGTATGAACAAAATGAACCACCGTCCGGCGAATTGAAAAGCCATTTATCTTTAACTATGAATAACACTGTTCGCTTGCAAGTTTAATTTTTTTAATTTCAACCTTTTCAGGCTATTTTTCCGGCTTAATTATTTGTAATTATTTAACACTTATTTTTATTTATTAGGTTTTATAATTGATAACTTCGCCCGCAAATGAAAAGAAAATTAATTAGGGTGTTGCAGTTGTTTTTTGTCGTAACAATTCTTATCGGAATTGGATATGATTTACATGATGAATACAGCGGTCATTCTGATAAAATAGTGCTTTCATCCGAAGATAATTCTGAAGAAAGCTTTTTTGTTTTTGATATGGATTTTTTTGAAGAAGATCAGATGAAACATCATACTGAGAACAACCTTTTAGTGATACTTAATTTTGAAAATTATAATTTCAAAAACTCCTTTTTAATTCTGCAGGCCTCTTTTATTATTTGGCAACCACCCAAAAATTACGCTTAAATTAATTATTTACAAGTTCGTGAACAATTAGGTTCCCTAATTAAGAATTTGTGAATCAAAGTAAATCTTGATTGGTTTACGCAATTTACCTTATTTATTAATTTTAAGACTTTAGATTATGGGATTTGACCATTATAATAAACCTAAGAGAAAGTATCGCAATGATTATGAGTATCAAATAAATACTGATTTTAGACCCAATAGAAGTGACATGGGGCTAAACATATTAAAAAAGATTTTAAACAACAGAAAGCTAAAAACGATCCTCATTATAGGAGTTTCAATTTTGCTGATTATTATAATAGGCTTAGTTGTGCTGCTATTTCCTTTACTTGTACAAATATTCAATTATATAAGTGAAAATGGGGTACAGGGTTTAGTGGAAGTTGTTACGGAGACTATTAATAAGATTTGGACAGGTACGAACTAAGGATGATTCACGACAGATTATATTTCAAAAAAGCAATGGTTTTAAATTGGGATTGCACAATCACAAATTTTTATTCATTTAATCAAAACACAGGCTTAAAAGCCTTCGTTACAGGGATGCTTTTTCTAAGTTTGTTTATTGTGCTTGCGTATTTTTTTATCGTTTAAAAGGTTTTTTGAAATTGAAGTTTACTGATTTTTAGTACTTTAAATTCAGAAAAAAAATATAATTTTGTTATCATTTAAAATTTAAATATGGTTGTAGACATTTACATATGGATTGGTTTTTTGGCGTTCGTGCTTATAATGCTGGCACTGGATTTAGGGGTATTTCACCGTAAATCACATGAAGTAAAAATTAAAGAAGCACTTATTTGGACCGCAATTTGGATTTTCATGGCGATGCTGTTTAATTACGGTATTTACGTTTTTATGGGCGAGGTAAAAGCGCTTGAGTTTTTAACCGGCTATGTTATTGAAAAATCATTGAGCGTGGACAATCTTTTTGTCTTTATCATGATTTTTACCTATTTCAATGTGAATCCAAAATACCAGCATAAAATTTTATTCTGGGGTATTTTGGGTGCCTTAATTATGAGGGCAATTTTCATATTTGCCGGCGTGGCCTTAATTACCAAATTCCATTGGATTATCTATATTTTTGGAGGATTCTTGGTGTTTACGGGAATAAAAATGCTTTTTCATAAAGATGAAATCATTGAGCCGGATAAAAATCCTTTGGTGCGTTTGTTCAAAAAATTTATGCCGGTGACTACAGAAGAAAAAGGAGATAAGTTTTTTGTGAAAATTGACGGCAAAACATTTGCCACGCCACTTTTTGTAGTATTGCTTTTGGTTGAATTTACGGATTTAATTTTTGCCGTTGATTCAATTCCGGCGATCTTGGCCATTACCAATGATACCTTTATTATTTTCACGTCCAATGTTTTCGCTATTTTAGGGTTGCGGGCATTGTATTTTGCGTTGGCGGGAATCACACAATATTTTCATTACCTTAAATACGGGTTGTCGGCAATACTTGTTTTTGTCGGTGTGAAAATGTTGGTGGTCGATTTTTATAAAGTCCCGATTGTTTATTCTCTATCAACAATTTTGGGCATACTGATCATATCGGTGGTGTTCTCCCTTCTTTTCCCTAAAAATGAACAAATAAACAGTTAAATAACTTTAAAATTTACTTATTATGAATTGTCCAAGTTGTAAAATTCCTTTAGTAATGTCTGAAAGACAGGGTATAGAAATAGATTATTGTCCGCAATGTCGTGGAATTTGGCTTGATCGCGGAGAGCTGGATAAATTGATTGAAAAATCAAATGCCGCTGAAAATCAGCAAGATTTCAGAGCTGCATCTCCACAACAACAGCAACAACAACCGCCATCATCTTCTTATGATCAGCAAAGAGATCAGGCCTATTATAACAGGCACAAAAGAAAAAATTGGCTTAACGAATTGTTTGATTAAGGTTTGTGGGACAGGGAAACCTGTCCCATTTTATTTTAGGATTTATCTACTTTTTACTTGAAATAAAGTTAAACACTTCACGAATGGTTTTCTTTCTGATTTTTCGTTGCAAATCCATATCAACAAGAATGAGCGTGTATTGAAATTTCACTTCCAGATAATCCATTTTCATTTCAACCACTTTTAAATTATAAGATTTTGGATCAATATATTCGCTGAAACTTTCAAGCGATAAAACAATCTCTTTTTCAAGTTGTTCAATGCTGTCAATATATTTAAGGGCTATTTGAAAATCAACGGTCATCAGTCTTACATCCCTTTTTGTATAATTAATTATTTCACTGTAATAAACTTTAGAATTCGGAATAATGACAATGTCATCATCATCATTGAGAATTTTGACCTTCATCATGCCAATCTCAACAATTTTTCCTTTTTGGTGATCAATTTTAACAAAATCATTTATTTCGAAAGTGTTTGAAAAACTTAAATAGACGCCGCTCAAAAAATCAACGATATACTCCTTTGTCAAAATTGCAAATGCCGCGGCAACAATGGTTAAAGAAGTGATTAACTCAGATGGGTTGATGCCAAAAATGCTTAAGAACATAATAAACAGGCCTGCGCCAAAAGTAAAATTAGCGATGTTCTCTATGCCAAAATGCACATTGTTTTTTTTGTCAAACGGGATCTTATTTTTTTTGGAATAGAAATATTTGGCAGTATTTGATAAAAAGTTAATGGCAATGTAAAAAATCACGAATGCCAGTATTGATTGCAATTGATAATAATCAGCTATTATTTTGGACGTTACGGAATTGAAAAATTTCAAATAAAGTACGCCAAATAATAAAACTGAATTGATGATAAATAC
>DATIRG010000413.1:0-2159 GCA_035470005.1 Lutibacter sp.
GACAAGAATTCAACAATTATTTGTGCTTTTTTATTGCTGATAAAAAGCAAATCAATAAAAATTTGTTAAAAAATCGCCGATTGATTTCCCTCATTTTTATTGGGAATCCTATAAAGTATTTTTGATGTCAAATTTATTGTTCAATTAAAACTTGTATCTTATGAAAACCGATGCGGAATTAAAAAATGATGTATTAGATGAATTGGCTTGGCAACCAAACATCGATGAAACAAAAATTGGGGTTATTGTTGAAGACGGTGTTGTAACCCTAAGTGGCGTTGTAGACAATTACACCAAAAAAATTGCTGCAGAAAAAGCCGCAAAAACCGTAAAAGGCGTTAAAGCTGTTGCCCTTGACATAGAAGTTAAATACGGAACAGATTACAAAAAAACAGACAAAGAAATTGCAAAAGCAGTTATTAATGCGTTGACTTGGGACACTTCTGTTCCTGAAGACAAAATTGCTGTGAAAGTTGAAGATGGCTGGGTTTATTTGTCTGGAGAACTAAAATGGTTTTACCAAAAAGATGCCGCAAAAAAAGCCGTTGAAAATTTATTGGGCGTAAAAGGCGTTGTTAACAGCATTCAAATAAAACAAGCCGTTGAGCCTACACTCATAAAAGAGAGAATTACCAAGGCTTTTGAACGCTCGGCAGAAGTGAATGCCAAAAACGTATCAGTTGTAATTGACGGACACACAGTAACTTTGCGCGGAACAGTTAACTCTATCGCGGAAAAAGACGAAGCCCAAAGAGCCGCTTATTTAGCACCTGGAGTTTATGAAGTGAAAAATGAACTTAAAGTGCAATATCAAAGAGAATATGCATAAACAAATAAATGTTTAGCAATTTTTTTGATTAAAATTATTTAGCCCTAACAGATGTTCCGTTAGGGCTAATTTTTAAATTAGAAAGAAAATCAACATAAAAACTTTGCCATGCGTATAGTTTCCTGGAATGTGAATAGCATTCGAGCTATTTTAAAAAAAGATTTTATGGATTCAGTTAAAAAATTGAATCCCGATATTCTTTGTTTGCAAGAAACAAAAGCAACAAATACCGATACTTTAAATTCATTATTTCCTTTAAATGAATATGTTACATTCTCCAATTCGGCCGACAGAAAAGGTTATTCGGGAACTGCATTGCTTTCTAAAAACAATCCACTAAAAATTATTGATTCCGCAAATGAGGTTGATGAAGATAAGGAAGGACGGCTTATTTCCGCTGAATTTCCTGATTTTTTCCTCATCAATGTTTATGCGCCAAATGCCGGACAAGCTTTGGAAAGACTTGATTATAAAAAGAACTGGAATTCCCGTTTTCTCGCTTATTTAAAAAAAATGGACAGCCTAAAACCCTTAATCGTCTGCGGTGATTTTAACGTGGCGCACCACCCTATCGATTTAAAAAACGACAAAGCCAACTACAACAAAACTGCGGGTTATACCCAAATTGAAATTGACGGAATGGACAATTTGTTAAATGCCAATTTTGTCGATTCCTTTCGATATTTTCATCCAAATGAAGTTGCTTACACCTTTTGGAGTTATCGTTTTAACGCCAGAGAAAAAAATATAGGCTGGCGCATTGATTATTTTGTAATCAGCGAAAGGCTCATTAACAAAGTGAAAACCGTAAATGTACATCCCGAATTTTACGGATCAGACCATTGTCCCATAAGTTTGGATATTGATTTATAAGTCTATTGAAAAAGCATCAAAAAAAACGTTTACAACTTTTCCAGTCTTTCTTTTACCCTGTCAATCACTTTTCTTACAGTATCTTCTTGTACTTTTAAAGTTTCAGAGATTTCTAAAATATCCTGATTACCAAATACATACAACTCAATAATATTTTTACTGATAGGCGGCAAGGTGTAAAATGTAGCGCCAAACAAAGCACGGGTTCGGTCAGAAAATAAGGCTGTGTCATTTAAATCCAATTTTCCGGTAATTTCCAGTTCCATAGGCTGGTCTAAAATAAATTGGGCAGGATTAAAATTATTTTGTTTATAAGAAATATCATCCAAATCTTCATCAAAAATATAATCGCCATCAGCTTCTATCGAATAATCTTCTTTTAATAAATTCAACTCGTCTCTTAATATAGTGTCGATATTTAAATCTTCCGAAAAATGATTTTCCTTTTCTATTTTAT
>DATIRG010000414.1:0-3671 GCA_035470005.1 Lutibacter sp.
TTGCTGGAAAGCCATTTTAACAAACCCGAGCATATTTTATGCGCCCATAACGGAAAAGAGTTTGATTTTCCTTATATCGCCCGCAGAATGATCATCAACCAAATTGCTTTGCCTGAAAAACTGAATTTATTCGGAAAAAAACCTTGGGAAATCGGGCATCTGGACACCATGGAGCTTTGGAAATTTGGCGATTATAAACATTACACTTCCCTAAAATTACTTACCTTAATTTTAAATATTCCGTCACCGAAAGACGACATTAGCGGAAGCGAAGTTTGCGGCGTTTATTACAAAGAAAAGGACGTTGCCCGCATAGCAATCTATTGTGAAAAAGACACCATCGCCGTTGCCCAATTGCTGTTGCGATTCAACAATGAACCGTTAATTGAGGAGTTGAATATTGTTCATGTGTAAGTGGTTTAATAGTTGATTCGTCAAACTGCTTACTGCAACTGCTAACTGTTTACTAATTGATAGGTCAATTTACGCTTCTTTAATCACAACAATTTCCCCCTTCGGGGGTTAGGGGGCTATTCCAACATCGAAGAAAGTTCAAACCAACGGCCTTCTTTTTGATCAATTTTTTGATTAATTTCCTGAAGTTTTGAAGACAGTTCATTGATTTCTTCCACAGAAAGTGCAGCATCCAGAAACTTGGCTTCAATGGCACTTTTTTGTGCCGTCAAGGCTTCAATGTCTCCTTCAATATTGTCAAATTCCTTTTTTTCTTTAAACGACAATTTCGATTTGTTGTCTGATTTTATTCTGGAATCTGTATTCTTTACTGCCGTATTTTCTTCCGCAGGTTTTGAATCTTCATACACTTTGTAATCGGTATAATTTCCGGGGAAATCTTCAATAACGCCATCCCCTTTAAAAACAAAAAGATGGTCCACAATCTTGTCCATAAAATACCGGTCGTGAGAAACCACGATTAAACATCCGGGAAAATCGAGCAAAAAGTTTTCCAGCACATTTAAAGTTTCAATGTCCAAATCGTTTGTGGGCTCATCCAAAATTAAAAAGTTCGGATTTTGGATTAAAACCGTGCACAAATACAAGCGTTTTCTTTCGCCGCCGCTTAATTTTTCCACAAAATCGTATTGTCGTGATCTGCTGAACATAAATCGCTCCAACAACTGTGCGGCCGAAATTTTTCTTCCTTTGGTCAGCGGAATATATTCCCCAAATTCCTTGATCACTTCTATAACTTTTTGGCCCGGTTTTATCATAATGCCGTCTTGTGAGTAATGGCCGAATTTTATGGTTTCGCCAATCACAACCTTGCCCGAATCAACAGGAATTTGTCCGGTGAGCATTTTTATGAAACTCGATTTTCCCGTACCATTTTTACCTATAATTCCAATGCGTTCGTTTCTTTTAAAAACATAATCAAACCTATCCAATATTTTCAAATCACCAAACGATTTTGAAACGTGGTGAAATTCAGCAATTTTTGAACCCAAACGCTCCATATCAATTTCTAGCTGCACTTTATGGTTGTCTCTTCGTTTATGTGCTTCTTCTTTGATGATAAAAAAGTCGTCAATCCGCGATTTGGATTTTGTGGTTCGTGCTTTTGGCTGCCGGCGCATCCACTCCAATTCCTTCACAAACAGGTTTTTGGCTTTATCAACACTTGCCTGTTCCATTGCCAAACGTTCTTCTTTTTTCTCTAAAAAGTACGAGTAATTTCCTTTGTAGGTATATAAATTTCCCTGATCCAATTCTATGATTTCATTGCAAACACGCTCTAAAAAGTATCTGTCGTGCGTTACCATCAAAAGCGTAACTTTCTCTTTTTGAAAATAATTTTCAAGCCATTCAATCATTTCTAAATCCAAATGGTTGGTGGGCTCATCCAAAATCAACAGGTCCGATTTATGGATTAAAATCACCGCCAACGACAATCTTTTTCGCTGTCCGCCCGAAAGTGAACCCACTTTTTGCGTTAAATCGTCTAATTTTAATTTCGATAAAATTTGCTTGTATTGGGTTTCAAAATCCCAGGCATTTAGGCTGTCCATTTTTTCAAAAGCCACCTGATAAGCCTTTTCATCATTGGGATTGTGCAACGCTTTTTCATATTCCTCAATCACTTTTAGCGTCTCATTGTCCGAATTAAAAATGGTTTCCTCCACCGTTAAATTATCATCTAAAATGTCTTCCTGCGACAAATATTCAATTTTTATGCCTTTGCGCGACACCACTTGTCCGCTATCTGCGCTCGCCAATCCCGCAATAATGTTCAATATCGTGGTTTTTCCGGTCCCGTTTTTGGCGATAAATGCAATTTTCTGATCCTTATTTATGCCGAATGAAACATTGCTAAAAAGCGCCACTTCACCAAAAGATTTCGATATATTTTCAACGGATAAATAATTCATATTTCAAATTTTTGCAAAAGTACGCAATAAAAGTGAGATTTAATTTTGGGCGTTTCCCTTCGGGTCCGGCTTTTCGCTGCAATCCGTCGTTGCGAGCGGAGCGTGGCAATCTGTCGAACATATTTATCAACAAACTCGCAACGCCGGGATTTCCGCTGCAATCCCTAACGCAGTTTAAAACAAATCGATGCTTTTTAAAAAACTTTGTTAAATTAGCCATAGCATTATTGTGTTTTAAGTCAACTTTTTTTAAAAAAATAAGGATATGAAAACAGCAGCCAAATCGCCGGAGGAATATATAAACAACCTGCCCGATGACCGAAAGCAAGTGATGAATACATTAAGAAAAACGATACTTAACAATTTGCCAGAGGGATTCTCGGAAACAATAAATTATGGCATGATTGGCTATGTGGTGCCACATTCAAGGTATCCGAAAGGTTATCATTGCAATCCAAAATTACCGCTGCCATTTATGAGTATCGCTTCCCAGAAAAATTTTATCGCAATTTATCATATGGGTTTGTATGTGAACCAAAAACTCATGAATTGGTTTTTGCAGGAATATCCAAAACATTGCAATACAAAATTGGATATGGGAAAAAGTTGCATCAGATTTAAAAAAATGAATCAAATTCCAATCGACTTGATTGGGGAACTTTCAAAAAAAATAACCGTAAAAGAATGGATTGAAACTTATGAAGAAAGTTTTATAAAAAAGTAATTTTAAGCAAGATTTCTAAAACAATTATCAAAAATTTATGTTTGAAATGAACTACATTGACTGGATTGGATTTGTTGGCGTAAGCTTACTTTTATTGGCTTTTTTCCTGAATTTAATGGATAAAATTAAAACGGGCAGTTTGTCTTTTTTGCTGTTAAATTTTTTGGGCGCCGGCATTGCCTGTTTGGCTTCCGTATTGTTAAATTATATGCCATTTGTGATACTGGAAGGTTGCTGGGCATTGGTTTCTGCAGTTGAATTGGTAAAATTGGTCACCAAAAATAAAGTGGCTTCTTAAATTTGTTCAAATTTGGCTATATTCGTAACCAAGAGAAATACTGACATTAACCCTATGGAACCAATATTAAAAGTACAGAATTTATCGATCTCATTCGGTTCAGACGAGGAGCAAAATAAGGTGGTGAATGCCGTTTCATTTGAATTGAATCCGCAACAAATATTGGGAATCGTCGGCGAATCGGGCAGCGGTAAATCGGTCACTTCTTTGGCAATTTTAGGATTGCTTCCAAAAAATGCGACCATCACCGGCAGTATTTTAT
>DATIRG010000415.1:0-3197 GCA_035470005.1 Lutibacter sp.
GATGTGATGAGTTGCAAACAATTGCGCGGCGACTTAAATTATGCCTGGCCAACTGCAGAAATTGCCGTTATGGGTGCCAAAGGCGCTGTAGAAGTATTGGAAGGCTCCAATATCAAAAAAATTGAAGATGCGGATGAGAAACAGCTGTACATTGAGAAGAAAGAGGAAGAGTATAACGTTAAGTTCGCAAATCCTTATGTCGCAGCAAAATATGGTTTTATTGATGATGTGATTGAACCCAGAAATACGCGTTTCAGAATCATCAGGGCGTTGGAATTACTGTCCAACAAAAAAGAGGTAAATCCGCCTAAAAAACACTCAAACATCCCATTATAATGACACCTATACCATTAGAAATAGATCAATTAAGCGAAGGTTACGTTATTTTGATCACAGGGATGCTCATCGTTTTTGGCTCATTGCTTCTTTTGACATTATTTTTTAAGTACAGTGTGCCTATTATGCTTTACGTATATAAAATTATCACCAAAGGAAGAGACAGAAAAATTAAAGACATTCCAGTGGCTGCTGATGAAAAATTTACAGGAGAAATTGCCGCCGCCATTGCCACGGCCATTCACTTATATCTTCATGAAAAGCACGATACTGAAAATGCCATATTGACGATTAAGCAAGCGCGGAAATTATACTCGCCATGGAGTTCAAAAATATACGGCACACAAAACAGACTTTAAAGGATTATGGATTATATGTTGCCGGAATTTTTTAAAAATTAACCTTGCAACGAGAAACAACAAGCACAATGAAAAATTTTAAATTTAGAATACACGAAAATAATTACATCGTTAAAATTATTTCTCACGAAGAAGATATTATCGAATTGGAAGTAAACGGAACTTCTTATTCCGTAAAAATGAAAGAGGGAATGGTTAAGCCAAAAACACCTACGATGGTATTGGCGAAGTCGAGAAAACCAATAGAACCAATTAAAATTAATTCCGGATCTGTAAAAACAAAAATTGTTGCACCCATCCCGGGCATCATTTTATCTATCGACGTAAAAGTGGGTGATACCATAAAAGTGGGAGACCGATTGCTGGTGCTTGAGGCCATGAAAATGGAAAACAACATCACTTCAGAGCAATCGGGCGTGGTGAGTGCGGTTAACGTAAAAGTTGGACAGCAAGTGTTGCAAAGTGAATTAATGATAGAATTGGCCTAAAAATTTAAAAGTGAATGGTTCTGAAATCCTAAAAATACAAGGAGCCAACACTCGTAAAAAACAAAAAAATGAAAAAAATATTAATAATATTTGGCGTGCTGTCACTTTTGATTTTTATCAGACCAGTACTCGGCTTAAATTCTGTTCAAACAACTGCTGATTCAACAACAATTGTTCAAACTGAAGAAGCAACCAATGATCGTTTTATTGATGAAGCCCTGGGCGGCATCAAACAATTTTACTTCTACACCGGTTTTGCAAATGCGGCCCCGGGAAATTTAATTATGATTTTAATTGGCATTATTTTCATTTATCTGGGTATTAAATTTGACTATGAACCACTGCTTTTAATTCCCATTGGTGCAGGAATCATAATTGGAAATATTCCATTTGTTGCAGGTAACCAAACTGGTATTTATGAAACCGGATCGGTGTTGAATTACCTGTATTTTGGTGTGGTAAAAGGTATTTATCCGCCGTTGATTTTCTTGGGTATCGGTGCCATGACCGATTTTTCGTCGCTCATTGCAAATCCGAAATTAATGTTGTTGGGCGCTGCAGCACAAATTGGTGTTTTTGCAACATTTATTGGAGCGCTTTACCTTGGTTTCAGCCTTCCAGAGGCCGGAGCGATTGGCATTATAGGCGGTGCTGATGGTCCAACCGCAATTTTCCTTGCCTCAAAATTGGCAAATGGCGTTAACATTATGGCCGATGGTACCGTGGTTAAAAACTTGATAGGCCCAATTGCCATTGCCGCCTATTCCTATATGGCATTGGTACCGGTAATTCAACCGCCTTTAATGCGATTGTTAATTTCCAAAGAAGACCGAAAAATCAGAATGAAACCACCGAGAGCAGTTTCCCAAAAAGAAAAAATGCTTTTCCCTATTGCGGCGCTGATTTTAACCACCTTTATTTCTCCAAGCGCTTTGCCTTTATTGGGAATGCTTTTCTTCGGAAACTTATTGAAAGAATCGGGCAGAACGGAAAGACTGGCAGATACCGCCCGAACCAAATTAATTGATATAGTAACGATTCTTTTAGGGGTCACTGTGGGCGCGTCAACGCAGGCAGATATTTTTATCACCAGAGATTCCATGCTTATCTTTGGACTTGGCGCCATCTCTTTTGTGATTGCCACCATGGGCGGTTTGCTTTTTGCCAAATTTATGAATTTGTTTCTTAAAGGAGATGACAGAATTAACCCGCTTATTGGTGCCGCAGGCGTTTCTGCAGTTCCGGACAGCGCAAGGGTTGTGCATACAGAAGCCTTAAAATCGGATCCTCATAATTATCTTTTAATGCACGCTATGGCACCCAACGTTGCCGGTGTAATTGGCTCGGCAATTGCCGCAGGTATTTTATTGAGTTTTTTGGGATAATTTGTCAGTCGTTAAATTAAAAATAACTTAGAAGTACTAAAGTGCCTAAAGGTTTGAGTACTTAAAGTTAGAAGAAAATAAAAAACACTTTTAGGCACAAAAAACTTTATTAACTGTTTATTTAAAATTTAATAAAATGAACTTACCAAACAAAATGACGGCTGAAGAAGCTGTAAAACTCATCAAATCTGGTGACAGGGTATTAATTCAGGGCGGTTCCGCAACGCCACAAGCATTGATCAAAGCCATGGTTGCCCGAGCGCCTGAATTACGGGGCGTTGAAGTTGTGCACTTACATACCGAAGGCGAATGCGGTTATACGGCGCCTGAATTAAGCAAAAGTTTTCACACCCACGCATTTTTTATCGGCGGAAATATTCGAAATATGGTTGGACTTACGGTCGATTATATTCCTATTTTTTTAAGTGACATTCCAAGCTTATTCCGTTTGGGCTATATGGAATTAGACATTGTTCTGGTCAACGTTACGCCACCTGACAAGCACGGATTTTGTTCATTGGGCGTTTCGGTAGACATTGTGATTGCTGCCATTGAAATGGGAAAAAAAGTTATCGCACAAATAAATCCACGTATGCCGCGTACTTTTGGCGATGCGCTGGTTCATTTAA
>DATIRG010000416.1:0-10868 GCA_035470005.1 Lutibacter sp.
GAAAAGACCACAAATATTTCGGGATTTGCAGGGTCAGAACCTTTAAAAAATGTTCCGAATTCCTTATAGTTTGGGGTTGAGAAAAAAGGGAAACGAGAACACATTTATATGGAAGACAATCCGTTATTCCGTTCGTTTTGGCAAAACGGGAAACTGTTTTTCACCAATGCCATTTTCTTAAATTAACAAAAAAAGGCGAGCTAGAGCTCGCCTTTTTTGTTTATTCCTTTCATGTTTTTTACACACCCTTTAACCCCTGCTTCGACTATCGCTCAGCACAGGTCTCCAGAGGAGGACCGAACGTTAAGAAAACAGCCGGTGGCTGTTTTTAGTGATGGAGCCAGATTGCGCGCGGAAATAGTTGGCAGTATTTTCTATAAATCCTATTAAAATAACACCTAAAAAATCCAATCTTTACACACCCCTAACCCCTCTCCAGAGGGGAATTTGATGCGTTGTACTTTGAACTTTTAACTTTTTTCCGGTTCCCCGTACAAATCAAACTCTGTGGCAGAGGTAATTTTTATGTTGGCAAATTTCCCCACCTGCACATAGTTTTCGGTCGCATCGATCAACACTTCATTGTCCACATCTGGGGAGTCAAATTCTGTTCTTCCTATGAAATAATTGCCGTCTTTTCTGTCGATGATGCATTTGAACACCTGACCCACTTTTTCCTGGTTCAATTCAAAAGAAATCTGACTTTGCAATTCCATAATTTCGCTTACGCGTTTTTGTTTCACTTTTTCGGGAACGTTGTCCTTTAAACTGGCTGCGTGTGTATTTTCTTCATGGGAATAGGCGAAAACGCCCAAACGCTCAAAACGCATTTCGGCCACCCATGCTTTTAATTCCTGGTAAATGGCTTCCGTTTCCCCGGGATAACCAACAATCAACGTTGTTCTGATCGCCATATCCGGAACCGATTTTCTGAACTCGGCAATTAAATTGGTTGTTTTTTCGTGGGAAGTTCCCCTTCGCATCGACTTTAAAATATCGTCGTTGATATGCTGCAACGGAATGTCCAGATAATTACACACCTTAGGTTCATTTTTGACAACTTCCAGCACATCCAACGGAAAGCCCGTTGGAAAAGCATAGTGCAAACGAATCCATTCTATCCCGTCTATTTTTGCCAATGCGGTCAACAAATCGGCCAAGGCTCTTTTTTTGTAAATATCCAGTCCGTAATAAGTTAAATCCTGCGCAATTAAAATCAGTTCCTTGATTCCTTTTTTGGCCAGTTTTGTGGCTTCAATCACCAAATTTTCAATCGGGGTTGACACGTGTTTTCCGCGCATCAAAGGAATGGCGCAAAACGAACAAGGCCTGTCGCAGCCTTCCGCAATTTTTAAGTAGGCGTAATGAGTATGCGTGTTTGTCAAAAGTTCACCAATCAGCTCATGTTTGTAATCGGCATCCAACACTTTTAACAAATTTGGCAAATCGTGCGTGCCAAAATATTCATCCACATTGGGGATTTCTTTTTGCAGATCGGGTTTATAACGTTCGCTTAAACAGCCGGTCACATAAACACGGTCAACTTCGCCCAATTCTTTTTTGTTGACGTAGTGCAAAATGGTATTGATCGATTCTTCTTTGGCATCACCGATAAACCCGCAGGTATTGATCACCACAATGTTTCCGTCATCATTTTCATCTTCGTGAACCACATTTTTATTGTTTGCGATCAATTGCCCCATCAGCACTTCACTGTCGTAAACATTTTTTGAGCACCCAAGGGTCACTACATTAATTTTATTTTCTTTCTTTGATTTTGTGCGCACAGATTTTTAATTTTGAGTATTCGTTTTTAGCAGTATTATTTTATTGAAACCATTCCGTATTTTTTTCCTAGTTTTAAAGAAAAAATGAAATCATTTATTTTGCAAAAGTAATCAAACCTTTTTAATTAAATTTAAATGCCATTTTTAATCTATGTTGATGAAGCAACTGCTACTTTCCCTGCTTATTTTTAGTTTTCTCAGCGCCTGTTCTGAAAGTGATGCCATTGATGAACCACAAACATCCATCTATTTTCCGCCTTTAACCGGAAATACATGGGAAACCACTTCTGCAGAAGCCTTAAACTGGAACCAAAGTCAGGTACCGCCTTTATTGGATTATCTGGAATCAAAAAACACGAAGGGATTCATCGTTCTTCACAACGGCAAAATTGTGATGGAACACTATTTTAAAGGTCATACCGCAACCACGCCATGGTACTGGGCCAGCGCCGGAAAAACGTTGACCTCCATGGTTACGGGAATTGCCGAAGAAAACGGACTCCTCAACAGCAACAACAAAGTTTCTGATTATCTCGGTGTTGGCTGGACCACTGCGCCAATCGCAAAAGAAAACCTGATTACGTGCAAACATTTATTGACGATGACTTCGGGTTTGGACGATAGTTTGGGGGATGATGTGTCGCCTGCCAATCTAAAATACAAAGCGGATGCCGGTACACGATGGGCCTATCACAATGTATATGTCAAACTTCAGGATGTTGTCGCGGCAGCTTCCCAACAAACTTTTTCCAGTTATTTTAATCTTCATTTGAAGGATAAAATTGGCATGACCGGAACCTGGATTCCATCCGGTGACCTCAGTGTTTTTTGGAGCACCACCAGAAGCATGGCGCGTTTTGGCTTATTGGCTTATCATAAAGGGACCTGGAATAGTACTAAAATTGTAAATGAAGCCTACTTTACCAAGGCCATTAACACCTCACAAAACATAAACAATGCCTATGGTTATTTGTGGTGGTTAAACGGCAAAGAAAGCTATCATTTGCCACAAACCCAATTGGAATTTCAAGGAAAATTGATTCCTTCCGCTCCAGACGATTTGTATTGTGCTTTGGGAAAAAACGATCAGAAAATTTATGTTGTGCCCAGCAAAAAACTGGTCATTGTCAGAATGGGCGAAAGCGCCGAAGGCACCAATTTTGCCTTGTCCGGATTTGATGAAACGCTTTGGGAAAAAATTAATCTGGTCATTAATTAACCGAATGGTTTAAAGCCAGGTCATTTTAAATTCCTCAATGATAGTTCACCGGCAATTTTCTTGCTTTTGACACCTGTTCATAGGCCAAGGCCCATTGCCATAAGGATTTTTCCTGAAATGGTTTGGCTATAAACGTAAGACCTCTTGGTTTCCCGTCCTTTTGATAGCCCATTGGCACCGTCATGGCCGGGTATTTTGCCACAGCCGCATAGCCGGCGTGAAAATTATTGATAGACAAGATGCCGTCCAGATTGTGCTTATTCATCGGTCCCTCAAAAAACAATTTGCCGTTGGTGCTTAAAGTGTCTTTGATGCGTTCCAAATCTTCCAAACTTCCTTTATCGTCCACAATACCCTGAAACAATGCCTGTCCGTAAGGCGCACTTTTTAAACTGTCTTTTCTGTTAAATTCCATCACATCATCCACCGATTTTAAGGTCACAGCAGCATTGGCATATTTTTGGAGATATTCCGGCAAATCCTTTTTCATATCCAAATTCAGCAGGCGAATAAATCCGGGCAAATCGATTTGTTGTTGTTCTATTTCTATAATTTCTGCGCCTTCATTTTTAAGTTTCGACAGTGCTTCCACATATAAGGAATCTTCCATCAGCCCTTTAAAAGCGCCAAAGCGTTTGCCTTTTAATGAAGTATTGATTAAGTTGCCAACCGGTTCTGATTCAAGATTTACCGAAGCGCTGTCGTCTTTGTCAAACCCTGTCATCGCTTCGAGCATAATGGCATTGTCAATCACATTTTTTGTCATAGGTCCGGGCGTATCCAAAGTGCTTGAAATTGGAATTATTCCAGTTCTGCTCAATACACCGACCGTCGGTTTTAATCCGACCACGGAATTTTGGCTTGAGGGAGACAAAATGGAACCTGAAGTTTCACTGCCTACCGCCGCCACACAAAAATTTGCAGCAACCGCTGCCCCGCTTCCCGAACTTGAGCCGCCGGTATCGAATATTCTTCTGCCATACGGATTCAATGTTTGTCCGCCCACCGCGCTGTAGCCGCTCGGACAGTCGCCGCAGAAAAAGTAAGCCCATTCGCTTAAATTGGCTTTTCCAAGGATTAAGGCTCCGTTATTTTTTAATTGTTTCACGATAAAAGCATCTTCGGTCCTGTTTTGCAGCAATGCCGCAGCACCTGCCGTTGTAGGCATTCCTGCTGCATTGATATTGTCTTTTAACAATATGGGCATTCCAAAAACCGAATACCCAAGCAACGGTTTAGGTTGTTTGTCTTTTTGTCGGGCTTCCTTTACCACATTTGGATTCAAGGCAATTACCGCATTTAAGGACAATTTGTTTTCCCTGTCAAATTTTCTGATGCGGTACAGGTAAAACAAGACCAATTTTTCATAGGTCAGTTTGCCTTCCGCAATATTTTTTTGCAAGGTTGGAATATTTTGCTCTAAAATTAAAGGTTTTAACGCCGTGTAGGTTGCTTCAGAAAAACCTTTTAAATCTTTATTGAAGGGCGCCCACATTGCATCATTGTCGATATATTTGGAGTCCAGCACCTTAAATTCCCTGAAATCTTTTAAGGTATCGGAACTTTGCGCAACAGTTTGTTGCTTGTCAACAGCCAAATTTTTACAGGAGAGCGTCAAAATCAGCAATGCGAAAAAAAGATAATTCTTCATACCAATTATTTTAAAGTTTATGTGTTTTACTTGAAAAAAGAATCTACAAATTCAATTTTATTGAAGACCTGCAAATCGTCAATTCCCTCACCAACGCCAATGTATTTCACGGGAATTTTAAACTGATCGGAAATTCCTATCACCACGCCGCCTTTGGCCGTACCGTCCAGTTTTGTGACTGCCAGCGACGTTACTTCTGTGGCTTTGGTAAATTGTTTGGCCTGTTCAAAGGCATTTTGGCCGGTGGAACCGTCGAGCACCAACAACACTTCATGGGGCGCATCGGGCACCACTTTTTCCATGACGCGTTTTATTTTGGTCAGCTCATTCATCAAATTAATTTTATTGTGCAATCGGCCCGCAGTGTCAATAATTACCACATCGGCATTTTGTGCCACGGCAGATTTCAGGGTGTCAAAAGCCACAGAAGCAGGATCGCTTCCCATTTCCTGGCGAACCATTGGCACGCCAACCCTGTCTGCCCAAACCTGCAATTGGTCTATTGCGGCAGCACGAAAAGTATCCGCAGCGCCAAGTACCACTTTTTTGCCGCTTTTTTTAAATTGTGAAGCCAGTTTGCCTATGGTTGTTGTTTTTCCGACGCCATTTACGCCCACCACCATAATGACGTAAGGTTTTTTATCCAAAGGCGTTGTAAAATCCGTTTCATTGCCGGCATTTGTTTCCGATAACAAACCAGCGATTTCTTCCCGAAGGATTGAATTCAATTCGTCAGTGCCCAAATAGCTGTCTTTCAACACCCTTGCTTCAATGCGTTCAATTATTTTAAGTGTGGTCACCACGCCAACATCCGAAGAAATTAACACCTCTTCCAAATTGTCCAGCACCTGGTCATCAACCTTGGATTTTCCGGCAATCGCTTTGGTAAGCTTCGAAAAGAAAGTCGTTTTGGTCTTTTCCAGACCTTTGTCTAAGGTTTCCTTCTTTTCTTTAGAAAATAATTTTTTGAATAAACTCATTTTTTAAAAATTACTGGGGTAAATATAAAAAAAAAACTACTCTCAAAAGATTGAAAGTAGCTCTATTCGTTAATCTATAAACAAATTGTTATTTTTTGTCCAAGAAGTCTTTTACCATTGTAGGATCCATGATAGCTTCTACAAATGTGTAAGCTCCGGTTTTAGGAGATCTTACCATTTTTATCGCCTTTGATAATCTTTTTGATCCTGTTTGTAACGATGCTACTGATTTCTTTGCCATGGTCTTATATTATTTAATTTCTTTATGAACGGTCACTTTTTTCAAGATAGGATTGAATTTTTTGATTTCCATCCTGTCTGGCGTGTTCTTTTTGTTCTTTGTGGTGATATACCTTGAAGTTCCTGGCATTCCAGTACCTTTATGTTCAGTACACTCTAAAATTACCTGAATTCTATTTCCTTTTGACTTTGCCATTTCCTAATGATTATTTTTTGTAAAAACCTTTTTCTCTTGCGTCTTTTAAAACTGCAGTGAGTCCTAATTTATTGATATTTTTTAAAGTAGATGTGGCGATCTTTAAAACAATCCACTTGTCTTCTTCAGCAATATAAAAACGCTTTTTAATTAAATTAGCGTCAAATTTTCTTTTAGTTCTATTCAATGCGTGAGAAACATTGTTTCCTACCATTGCTTTTTTTCCAGTAAGTTCGCAAACTCTTGACATATTTCTGTACCTTTTTAGTGTGTTTTCAAAACGAGATGCAAAATTAAATTTTTAAACCCGAATACACAAACTTATTTTGCTAGTTTTTTAAAATTTCTTTCCGCAACAATTCCAAAGCTTTATTTGAGGCCCGGCCTATCACTTTTTCCCGGGGTTTGCCGAAGAAAAATTCTTCAGAAAAAATGGTGGTTGGCGTGGCGATGGCTATAAATACCGTTCCCACTGTTTTATCGGTTTTATCGGCTGTTGGCCCAGCGTTTCCGGTGGTTGCAATCGCATAATCGGTTTGGTATTTTTGCTGAATTCCCTTCGCCATGGCTTCAGCAGTTTGTGCACTCACCACGGTGTTTTCTGCTATTGTTTTTTCAGAAACATTCAGGTCCATCATTTTCACCATTTTGCTGTAAGCCACAATTCCTCCCACAAAATAGTTAGATGCACCCGGAACCGACGTGATTATTTTGGCAATATTTCCGCCCGTACAGCTCTCTGCAATCGCCAAGGTCTGCTTTTTTTCGGTCAACAATTGCCCTATAACCGATTCAATCGTTTCATTTTCATCAAAACCAACAATAATGTCAGGAATTAATTTTGCCAATTTTCCCATTTCCTGCGTGATGGCGGTTTCCAACATTTCAGGCGTTGCCCCTTTGGCGCTTAACCGCAAACGAACTGTGCCGAAAGAAGGCAGATAAGCCAACTTGACAAAAGAAGGCAGATTGGTTTCCCAATCTTCAATCTTTTCTGCCAGCATGCTCTCTCCCATTCCGAAGGTAATGATTGTTTTATGAAGGATAAAAGGCAAATTATAGGTTGCCTGCAATTTTGGCAGCACGCTTTGCGACATCAGGCCAATCATTTCGAAAGGTACGCCCGGCAATGAAACGACCACTTTATTATTTTGGTAAAACCACATACCCGGTGCGGTGCCAAATTCGTTTTTAAAAGGAATACAGGTTGATGGCACCAATGCCTGATTTCTGTTTACTTCGGTAAATGGATAATTAATTTTCGCAAACAGTTGTTGGATATGATTTGCTACTTCTTCATTTAAAACCAAGGTGTCGTGAAAATATTCAGCCAGTGTCAGTTTGGTGATGTCGTCTTTTGTTGGCCCCAAGCCACCTGTAATGATTACGATGTCGGCATTTGACTGCGCTTCTTTTATCGCTTTTAAAATATGCTGTTTGTCGTCCTGAATTGAGGTGATTTGATACACGGAAACACCTATTTTGTTCAATTCGGTGGCAATCCATTTTGAATTTGAATCTAAAATTTGGCCAATTAATATTTCATCTCCAATGGTAATTATCTCTGCTTGCATTTCTTTCACTATATTTGTGCTAAATATAGCAATTAACACGCAACCTTTTAATAAAATTTGCATCTAAATTGTATATACTAAAAACTAAAAAAACCAACTACAGCGATGATTACCCCTGATCAATTAACAGACAATGAACTTTTAGAGCAAATAGAAAATTGTTCTTTGAGTCCGGAATTATTTACCCACGAAACGATGTTAAGACTGGCCTGGATTTTAATCCAAAAACATGGTTTAGATGTTGCCATTGTTAAAAACAATCATATCAAGGAAAAATATTTTAAAACGGCTTTAAACAGCGATAAGTTCAACAAAACTTTGAGCAGGGCCTATGTGGAAATTTTGCATTACTTTTTGTCGAAATCTAACACGAAAAATTTCGAAAAGTTGTTGCGTGAATTTCCCCGTTTAAAATTCGACTTCCAAAAATTGGTGAAAACACATTACGGCTACAATATTTTAAAAGAGCACCGTACTGAAGAACCTAAAGATTTTAGGCCTATTATATTTTCATTTTAGGCAATTATTTATTGCGCTGAAAAAATCAAACCATATATAATCGTACCAAAAAATGCACTTTTTGAAGTGCATTTTTTATTTTAAGTATTTTTAACCGGCGATTTATTTTACGGTAATCCGAAAACTTTCAACACCATTGATTGTTCCTGTCAACATATCATTTTCTGATACTCTCCCTACGCCTTCGGGTGTTCCAGTGAACAACAC
This sequence comes from Lutibacter sp., assembly GCA_035470005.1. GTDB lineage: Bacteria > Bacteroidota > Bacteroidia > Flavobacteriales > Flavobacteriaceae > Lutibacter. The sequence goes on from DATIRG010000416.1 coordinate 8,374, forward strand.
ATCTCCTTTTTTCAGTGTAAAGAACTGAGAAACATAGGCAATCAGTTCGTCAATTTTCCAAAGCATAGCGTTGGTGTTTCCATTCTGGACAATCTTATCGTTCATTTGCAATTTGAAGTTTAAATTGTTTAAATCCCCCAAACTATCCTTCGGAAAAAATTCACCGATCACCGCGCTACCGTCGAATGCTTTCGCTTTTTCCCAAGGCAATCCTTTCTCTTTGCATTCCTGCTGTATGTCCCGTGCAGTAAAGTCGATGCCTAACCCAATTTCATCGTAATAGGTATGCGCAAATTTTTGGTTGATGTGTTTTCCCACTTTATTTATCTTCACCAGAATTTCTACTTCATAATGAATATCATTAGAAAATGGCGGAATAAAAAAAGGTTGCTTTTTGGCCAGTATGGCCGAATCCGGTTTTAAAAATATCACCGGATTTTTAGGTTTTTCGTTTTGTAATTCTTCGATGTGCTTTGCGTAATTGCGCCCAATGCAAATTATTTTCATGAATATTTATTGAAAGATTAAAAGATGAAGGATTAAACAATTATTAATTATTAAGGTATCCATTTTTTCTCGAAATTGGGTTTTCGTTTTTCCAGAAAAGCATTTCTTCCTTCTGTCGCTTCCTCCGTCATATACGCCAAACGGGTAGCTTCTCCGGCAAAAACCTGTTGCCCCACCATACCGTCATCGGTTAAATTCATCGCAAATTTCAACATTCTGATGGAGGTTGGTGATTTTGCCAATATTTCCTGCGCCCATTCATAAGCGGTAATTTCCAATTTTTCGTGCGGAATTACGGCGTTTACCATACCCATATCACAGGCTTCCTGTGCAGAATAACTTCTGCCGAGGAAAAATATTTCACGCGCTTTCTTTTGTCCGACCATTTTGGCCAAATAGGCCGAACCATATCCACCATCGAAACTGGTGACATCGGCATCGGTTTGTTTAAAAATGGCATGTTCGGCACTCGCCAAAGTCAGGTCGCAAACCACATGCAAACTATGTCCGCCCCCGACAGCCCATCCCGGAACCACAGCAATAACCACTTTTGGCATAAAACGGATCAACCGCTGCACTTCCAATATATTCAATCGGTGATAGCCGTCTTCACCCACGTAACCCTGGTGTCCGCGTGCTTTTTGATCTCCGCCGCTGCAAAAAGAATAGACACCGTCTTTGGTTGATGGCCCTTCCGCAGAAAGCAACACCACGCCAATTGAAGTATCTTCCTGGGCATCATAAAATGCCTCGTACAATTCCTTTGTGGTTTTTGGCCTGAACGCATTTCTGACATCGGGCCTGTTAAATGCGATGCGTGCTACGCCATTGCATTTTTTATAGGTAATGTCTTCAAAATCCCTGACCGTTTTCCAATTAATTTCTTTCATCTGTTTAATTTTATTTTTTAGCGGTACAGCTGCTGTTCGCCATTAATCATTCCCTTTTGTACCAAAATTTGTGAGGCTCGGTTCATGTTCTTTTCAATTAGGAAGTAAAAATAAATCTTTTAAATGATTTAAAAAATTATAACCCTAAAAATGGGTTCACTTATTTGTAAGCTCCATAATATGTGTTAAAATACAATGATTTGGTTAATTAATATTTATAACAGCATTTGCGTAAGGGATTACTTCACCTCTTATTTATTTTTTATTGGAGTTCAGTGAACCATGTTTAAAGTGAAAATCCCGACATTGCGAGTTTGTTCGGCAATTTGTTCAACAGATTGCCGCGCTCCGCTCGCAATGACGGATTGCAGCGAAAAGCCCGACCCGCAGGGTAACGCCCAAATAGAAATTACTGTTACTAAAATTAAACCAATGATTTTAATTTTATAACTATTTAAGATTTTGGTATTTAAAAAATTTAATTAACTTTAGATTATGAAAACACTGCTGCTAAAAAAATTAGAAATTTTATGCGTTGTCCTGTTCATTTCGAGCATGCTGCATTCCCAAAACACCCAAGTAAAAAAATTCAATTCAACCGAGTTGAACAATGAGCGTTATTTGAAAATTTATGTTCCGCCTGGTTACAACGACGATAAATCAAAATTGTATCCGCTCACCATTGTGCTGGATGCCGAATATTTATTTGACGTTTATGTAGGAAATTCCATCCTTTTTTCGGCAAAGGAAAAAGCGCCGGAACAAATTATCGTCGGCATCAACCAAAATCAGTTCAATGAACGCGTTAAAGATTGTGAATATTCTAAAGAAAACAGTTTGCCTACCGCAGACAGTGAGGCGTTTTACCGATTTATACGGCGTGAATTGCTGGATTATTTAGAAGAAAATTACAGGCTTTCCCCTTTTAAAACCATTGTTGGCAACACGTTGACCGCAAATTTTATCAATTATTTTTTAATAGAAGATGACCCCGGTTTTAATGCATTTGTAGCCATCAATCCGTATTATGCCCAAGATATGCCTGCCCTGATACAACAAAAAATTCCGACCTTAAAAGATGAAACCCGATTTTATTAT
>DATIRG010000417.1:0-1725 GCA_035470005.1 Lutibacter sp.
TTTTAAAAACCTGAAGATAACCTTCCTGCGCTTTTATTGGGTCTGTAAAATAATCTGAGAAGTCGGTGTTGATCAATTTTTTTCTGGAAATGCCGGTAACTTTTATGGAAGCTTCATTAACGTCGGTTATCTTTCCTTCCAAACTAATGGTAACAAATGGATCTAAACTTGCTTCTATCAAGCTTCTGATGTAATTAGAATTTTTTATTAATTTTGAATCCATTTATGTTTGATACCGTTACAAAAGTTGGTAATATTTGTTTTTCTTTTGCGTCCTAATTGCCGCTAATCTGGTTTCCGATTTCTTCAATTGGACTTCTCCTTTTATTTTTCATCTGCTTAAAATGGGAAGGGGAAAGTCCGGTAACTTTTTTAAACTGGTTGGATAAATGCGCCACACTGCTGTAATTCATTTTCCAGGCAATTTCGGTAATATTTAATTCACCATAAATAATTAATTCTTTAATGCGTTCAATTTTATGCCCGATGATAAATTGCTCAATGGTGGTTCCTTGCACTTCTGAAAATAAATTTGCCAGATAGGTGTAGTCATGATTTAATTTTTCACTTAAGTAGTCTGAGAAATTTACTTTAATGGCTTCTTCTGAATGATGAACCATTTCGACAATCACATTTTTTATTTTTTCAATCAGCATCGCTCTTTTGTCATCCATCAATTCAAGTCCTGAGTCGAATAGCTCCAGTTTTAGCTGTGCTCGCTGTTGTTCAGTGATGTTTTCCATGATGTCAACTTCACCTAAATCAACCACAATAAAATGAAGTTTAAGCTTTTTTAATGCATCTGTCACCGCTATTTTACAACGGTTACTTACCATGTATTTGATGTATAACTTCACAAGTTTAAATTTTTTGCACAAGGTACGCTAAACGCTGAAAATAATTTGGTTTAATGCCTTTATATCTAAAAAAAATATGAGTTTTTGGAAACTGTAACCTAAACTTTCTTCGAAATTGGAAAAAACTTTTTTTACTTTTTGTTTCCAAAGTGATTAAATGCTAAAACAGGTAAATAGTTACCTGTTTATAATTGTTGCTTTTAATGTTACTTTTGAAAAAGAGAATTAGCGTTTATTATTTCGGGATTTTCATTCAAATAAACGCCTTCATCTCTAGATATCACAATCAATCAAAAAGTTACAAAAAATCATCAAAATTGCAAATATTCCTTTGTGGCAGTTAGCGGTTTATGCCAAGCCTAATGTTTTTTACCTTTATTAATACCTTTTCCGTTACCATTGCCATTTGACTTATAATTTCCGTTTCCTGGTCTGTGTCCAATATTTTTTTGTGGTTTCCCGCGATATCCTTTTGCGTATTTAACTTTATGCTGTTTGTAAAGACCGTAAGGTTGGTTGCCACGATAATCGGTTAAAACAACTTTATAGCCATTATATAAATCATAATTTCTATATTGTTGAGGAAGCTGTGATCTGTGTACCCAAGAGTTACCTGAATAATAAATAAAATTGGATTTTTGAACGTCGTAATAAGCACCTACATCAGGCAAGTAATAATAACGGACGTTGGAATATCCCGATGGACCCCATTGTGGCGGCGAACCTACATTTAAATTTACAGAAATTTGAGCCTGTGCTTCGCTTGCAAAAATTAATACTATTCCTAATATTATATATTTTATTACTTTCATACTTGTTCTTTGAATATTAATCTCTATCAAAAGGAGATATACAAATTTGCGAAGTA
>DATIRG010000418.1:0-6942 GCA_035470005.1 Lutibacter sp.
AAATCCCGATAAAGATGTTGACGGATTTCACCCAACAAATGTAGGAAGAATGGCGTTGGATATGCCGTGTTTTTTACCTGCAACACCTTTCGGAATTTTAGAATTGCTGGAACGTTACAAAGTGGAAACTTCAGGTAAACATGTGGTTGTTATCGGAAGAAGCCACATTGTGGGCCGCCCAATGAGTATATTAATGAGCCAAAAACGCAAAGCCGGTGATGCCACCGTGACCATCGCGCACAGCAGAACAAAGAATTTAAAAGAATTTACGCTACAAGCCGATATTATTGTTGCCGCACTCGGGATACCCGAATTTTTAACCGGTGATATGGTGAAAGACGGCGTAACCATTATCGACGTTGGAATTACAAGGGTTGATGACGAAACCAAAAAAAGTGGCTACCGTTTGGCCGGTGACGTGCATTTTGAAAGCGTGAGCAAAAAAGCGGCTTTTATCACGCCGGTTCCAGGCGGTGTTGGCCCAATGACCATTGCGATGCTAATGAAAAATACCTTGTTGGCCTGCGAAAGAAAGTAAAACAAAAAAAATTCATAAACGAAACCGCAAAACCCGCAAAAATATTTTGTGCGTTTTGCGGTTTATTTTTATCAACCTTCTTCCCTATTTACCAAACCAACAGAAAAAGCCGGCAAACAAATTGCTAAATATTCACATTCCGCATCAAACGGATTTGAGTATTGAACGCGCACGCCCTTATTTATTTTAATAGATTGGCCAGCTTCCAAAACAACCAACTCCCCACCAATAATAAATTGTTTTTTCCCTTTAATTATATAGGTGTATTCATCAAATTGAGGCGTTTGAAATGGTTCCTTCCAACCCGGAGGTGCTATCATGTGCGCCAAACTCAAATCCCCTTGCTGGGTAGTATGCCCAAAATGTTCTTCTATTAATTTTCCGTCGGTGGTGGGAATTACAAACGGCGATTTTTGTATCGTGTATTTTTTCATGGATTAGATTTTATTTCATTCAAATTTAAAGATAATTTTGGAGTTCATCTGCACCGATTTAGAATTCCTGAAATTCATTTGAAAAAGCTTCATAATTTGGCAAAAAAAAAGCCGCAAAAAAATCCCACAGTTGGCGCCAGGGTCAAGCTTGTGTTAAAATTATGGAAATGAAAATCAAATATTTTGGAAATAGCTATGAATTAAATTGTGGACACGAGCAAGATACTCACGCCAGCGAAAAATAAACAAAAAAATTAGTTTAATTCAATAAAGTCTGATATTGCAGATTAACCTGATTAGGACTGGAGACTTCTGGGTATTTATGCGAAACAAACTGTACATTTTGCTTGTTGTAAATGTTGGCTATTTTTTCAATGATAGCCACAGATTCAGCTTTTGGAATATCGGTAAAATATTTCAAGCTATTTTTTAGTTTACTGATGTCATAAATATTGGTATTTTCTAAAAAAGACATAAAAGGGTCATATTTTGAAAATTCTTTACTAAGTTCACGTAACTTATCAGAAATAGGTGTGATCGCACTAAAACTGTTGTTACTCAATATAATAATGGTAATATCGTCGGCCTTATACCTTCTTAACGTGGTGCTAAATCCATTCCATACACCATTATGATAAACCAATTCAGTGTCGGCTTCCTGCTTCAATCTGAAGCCAAAACCATAAGGCACAATTTTTCCGCTGTTGGTTTTGCCGGGCAAAAATGCTTTTGATAAAATACTGTCATTTAAAATGGTGCGCTCGGTTAAAGATTGATTCCATTTAAACAAATCACTTGCTGTAGAATACACGCCTTTATCGCCCACAACGCCATCATTAACCGTAAACGGAATAGCGATGTACGACTTTCCGTATCTCCTAAAACCAATTAATTCCTCTTTTTTGCTTGCTTCATTTGGATTGTGGACATACGTATTATTTAAATTTAACGGCTTAAAAAAACGGTTGTCGAGAAAATCGCTTAAACTTTGATTGCTTACTTTTGAAACTATGGAGGCAAGCACAAAATAACCTGTATTGCTGTAATCAAATCTTTCGCCAGGTTTAAAATAGGGCTGCATTTTTAATTTGGCCATAAGGTTTAGCATCGCAGCATTGTCTGGCGGTGTTTTACTTTTCCAGTTCTTTTCAGCCGCATACATATAGTTTGGAAGTCCGGATGTATGGTTTAACAAATGTCGAATCTTAATATTATTATATGGGAAATCGGTTAAATATTTTGTTGCAAAGTCATCCAAATCCAGTTTGCCTTCCTGGTACAATAACAAAATTGCTGCAGCGGTAAATTGCTTGGAAACAGAGGCAAGTTGGTAAATGCTTGTGCTGTCAATAGGATTTTTTTGCCTTAAGTCTTTATAGCCTAAATGTTCTTCAAACAATATTTTTCCGTTTTTGGCAACCAAAATACTGCCGTTAAATCCTAGCTGTTGCTTTAAATGACTTGTATAATTGCGGATATTTTCAATTGGAACCTTGTATGCTGCCATTAAAATTGAATTCTGCAATTCATTTTGCGAACTGTGATTTGAAGATAAATTATTGGAATTGCTTAAATAGCCTGCATTGTTTAAACGATTTAATTTGGGATCTCTGTCAGCGCTGGTTGTAACAACGAAATAAAACAGCGACACAAATAGCAAAACGTAAATTATATAAGGTTTATTCATTCTTTAGGGTTTTCTCTTATTAAATATAGTGATGAATTTTGAGAAAATTACAATGTGCAATTACCAATTTTCTAACGTGTTGTTTTCGCTTTTATTGGCTTTGTCACTTATAAAATAAAATTAAACTTTTACAAGTATACAAAATTATTTAATAGCCGCTAAATAAAATGAGCAAAATGGCTGTTATTTGATTCAAAATTGATTTTAATTGACGTTTGGCTAACTGATGCATATCATTTTGCGATTAAAAAATGATGCCTAATTTTAATGTTGTAATCCTAAATCAGCTAACTATGAACCTTACATTTTTTGGTGGCGCAGGGACCGTAACCGGATCCAAAATTTTATTGGAAGTTAATTACAAAAAAATATTGATTGATTGCGGCTTGTTTCAGGGACTGAAAGAATTGCGCGTAAAAAACTGGGAAAACATACCGCCAGAATTTAAGGAATTGGATTTGGTAATCCTCACGCACGCACATTTAGACCACACAGGCTATCTTCCTATTTTGGTTAAAAATGGCTTTTCAGGCAAAATTTATTGCACCAAGCCCACAAAAGATTTAACGGAAATCATTTTGCTGGACAGCGCTAAAATACAGGAAGAAGATGCCCGAAGAGCCAATGAGCACCATTATACCAAACACAATCCTGCAAAACCATTGTATGAAGTTGATGATGCCAAACTTACGATGACCCACTTTGTCACTTTTGATTTGGATACGTGGAATGTGATTGACGACCATATAAAATTCAAATTTGTGAACAGTGGCCATATTTTGGGACGCGCGTTTGTGGTTTTGGACGTTGACGGAAAAGTCATTGTTTTCTCGGGTGATATCGGAAGAAAAGAACCGATTCTTTTATACCCGTTTGAATATATAGAAAAAGCCGATTACCTTGTGGTTGAATCTACTTATGGAAATAGAAACCATACGGATTTTTCAGTTAACGATTTGTTGCTTAAATATATAAATCATACTTACAACAAAGGCGGCATTTTAGTAATCCCGACATTTTCTGTGGAAAGGGCGCAAGAAATTATTTATTTGTTAAGTCTGTTGAAACGAGAACATAAATTGCCAAATATTCCAATTTTTCTAGACAGTCCGATGGGCGTAAACGCTACGGAAGTTTATTTTAAATACAGAGACCGGCATAAATTATCGGATGCTGATATTAAAAGTATGCTGTCAACCGTTCATTTGATTACTGAAATGAATGCATCTAAAATGATTGTTAATAATAAAGACCCTAAAATTGTTTTGGCCGGAAGCGGCATGATTACAGGCGGTAGGGTATTGCATTATTTGGACAAGCTGATTTCGGACGAGAAAAACAGCGTGTTAATTGTGGGTTATCAGGCGGAAGGAACTAGAGGAAGGGCTTTGCTTGCTGGGGATGATGAAATTAAATTCTTCGGCGAATATCACAAAGTAAAAGCTGAAATTTTTAAGATCAACGAATTTTCAGGACATGCGGATCAAAGCGAACTGTTGGATTGGCTTAAACATTTTAAGGAACCGCCAGCACTCACCCTTATCAATCACGGAGAGCCTCACCAGAGCCAGGCTTTCAAAACAAAAATTAAAACGGTTTTAAATTGGAATTGTACAGTAGCAAAACCGAACAATGCCTATTATTTGGATTGAGATTTATAAAGTTGAAAGACCAATCCCGATAGCTATCAGGACGGCAGACGGAAGTTTTAGGTTGTAAAAAAATTCTCCTTTAACCTCAAGGACGCAAAGAAATATCGCAAAGACGTTAAAGTGATTTTTGATTGAAATTGCAATTCGCGTTAGGGATTGAAGCGAAAAGCCCGCAGTTGCGCTTTTGGGTGCAGCGAGGACTTGCAGCGAAAAGCCCGACCGCCTATTCTGTGGTAACGCCAATAAAACCCAACAAAATTTAATTAAACCAAATGGTAAAATATTTGATTTTTGCAGCATCGGGAATTTGATCTAAAGCCACTTCTGCCCGACTAAATCTGTTCATACCTATATCTTTTTTATCGATAGAAATGGTGGCGTTCAATTCGTCAATAAAAAGCGTGGCCGATGTTAAGGTGGTTTCAACCTTATTTACCTTGTAATGCGCCTTAATATCTTTGAACGTAGATTGCAGGGAAATGCCTTTCGACGTTTTGTAGCTATTGTCAAATATTTGGATACTTTTAATCCCCGACGACTTATCGTTAAGGTTTGTGGGCACAATTTCCAACAATAATTTTCCCTTTTTTGCGTAAATAAGGTACACATCATTTTCAACCGTAAACAATCTTTTGTCAATTTCTTTATCGGCGTACAAGTTGGCAACAATGGAATCTTTGGAGAAAATAGTACTTAAATCCTTAATTTCGGTTTCTTTGGTTAACGGACCAACTTTGCCTTTTTCAATTAAAAATTGGTCCTTTTTGGCACATTGAATGGTTAAAATGGAAACCAGCAATAAATAAATGATTTTTTTGAAAAAGGACATAAACAGGGCATTATGGTTTTTAATAGTTAAACTTCAAACGAAAAATTCATTGTTTTGGCCAAATTACGACTTAAAATTAATGAGCATTCTGTTTTAGGCGTTCCCCTTCGGGTCGTGCTTTTCGCTTCAATCTTTTTTTCGGCAAAAACCTCAAAAAAGTATTTCCGCTGCAAACATGGTTCACTGAACACCAATTCAAAATAATAAAAAGGTGAAGTAATCACTAACGCAAATAAATTTTAGCGGGTAATATTTTTACATCACTCTTTTTAAAATTCCCAAAACGCCTCTTATAAAACTTGCGCTGGTCACCACTTTTAAAACTGGATTCATGCGCGTACTTGTTCTTCCTCTTGATGTTTTTTCTTCTTTATCATCCTCGGATTGTCGGCGTTCAGATTCCTCCTTTTCGGTTATTTTCTCAATTTTTTCTGATAAAATTTCGTAGGCGCTTTCCCGGTCTATAACATCGTTGTATTTATGGTAAATACGTGAGTTCCCTATTAATTGCTTCAATTCATTGTCGGTGAGTATGTCCATTCTGCTCATTGGTGCGCGCATCATGGTGCAGGCCAGCGGTGTTGGAATTCCTTTTTCGTTTAAAACGGAAACAAATGCTTCGCCGATTCCCATTTGCGTTAACACTTCATCAACATCATAATACTCAGAGTCGGGATAATTTTCTGCGGCCAATTTGATGGCTTTTCGGTCTTTGGCCGTAAATGCGCGCAACGCATGCTGAATTTTTAAACCCAATTGTCCCAAAACTTCTTCAGGAACATCATTCGGATTTTGGGTCACAAAAAACAATCCGATGCCTTTTGAACGAATCAGTTTCACAATGCTTTCAATTTGGGAAAGCAATGCTTTTGAGGCTTCATTAAAAATTAAATGCGCTTCATCAATAAAAATCACCAATTCCGGCTGGCCGCTGTCACCCTGTTCAGGAAAAGTTGCATATACTTCCGCCAATAATTGCAGCATAAATGTAGAGAATAGTTTCGGCTTGTCCTGAATATCCGTTAAACGCAAAATGGAAATAATTCCTCTTCCGTTTTCATCAATTCTCACCAAATCCTGAACATCAAAAGAGCGTTCGCCAAAAAACAAATTTCCTCCCTGTTGTTCAATTTCAACAATTTTGCGTAAAAATGCTCCGGTACTTGCCGTAGAAATTAAGCCATATTCCTTCTGAATTTCCTCTTTACCTTCGGCAGTGGCATATTGCAGTATTTTTTTGAAGTCTTTTAAATCCAATAAAGGAAATTTGTGATCGTCACAATATTTAAAAATGATAGAAACAATACCGCTTTGTGCTTCAGGCAACTCCAATATTCTGGAAAGCAGCACCGGCCCAAATTCTGAAACCGTAGCCCGCAGCCGAACGCCGTCTTGTCCGGACAAAGTAAGTATTTCAACCGGAAATTTTTTCGGTTCAAAAGAAATACCAATTGCGGCATGGCGTTCATCAATTTTTGGATGGCCAGCACCCGGCTGCGCCAATCCGCTTAAATCACCTTTTACATCCATCAACAACACAGGAATTCCTTTTTCAGACAGGTTTTCAGCCATCACCTGCAAAGATTTTGTTTTCCCGGTTCCGGTAGCTCCAGATATCAATCCGTGTCGGTTCAGTGTTTTTAAAGGAACCTTTACAAAAGCATCTTTAATGGTTTTCCCGTCTAACATTGCCGAACCCAGCGTGAAATAATCGCCTTTGGTTTGGTATCCTTCCGTAATATGATTAAAAAAAATTTCTTCCCTAGTCATTTTTAAATATTTTTCATAAAAATAAGAAATAA
>DATIRG010000419.1:0-2585 GCA_035470005.1 Lutibacter sp.
TCCCCTCTTGAGAGGGGCGAGGGGTGTGTAAAAAATGAAGTTGAAAGTTAAAAGTCACCACGATTAATTCCCTTCTTGAGACTTGTGCTGAGCACTTCGGCTGTCGCTCAGTACAGGCTAAAGTCGAAGCAGGGGCTAGGGGCGTGTAAAAGTGAAGTTGAAATCAGAAATAAAATTCTCTTTTAAGGATTCAAATCCGTAAAAGTCAAAAAATTAAAAATTACGAAAGGCAATATATAGAACATATATTTAAGCAGATATATCTTTTCGTAAAGCAAAAAATAGAAATATAACAAATTATTAAAATTCAGCTGTTTAAGTAATACCATATAGATAAAAATAGTTTTAAAATGAATAACGGAGAAATCATCATCTATCAACCCAACACACTTTCCCATCATATTGAGGTTAGAATGGAAGATGAAACGGTTTGGCTTACACAAATTCAAATGACAGAATTATTTAATGTCTCCAAACAAAATATTAGTTTACACATTAATAATATCTTTAAGGAAGGGGAATTGCGCAAGGAAGCAGTTGTCAAGTATTCCTTGACAACTGCTTCCGATGGCAAAAAATATAAAACCAAATTATACAATCTGGACGTGATTATATCTGTCGGATACAGGGTAAAATCAAAAACCGGAACACATTTTCGTATTTGGGCAAATCAAGTTTTAAAGGATTATTTGCTTAAGGGATATGCCCTTAACAATAGAGTGGAAATGCTTGAACGAAAGGTAAGTATTCTTGAAATAAAAAATAATGATTTTGATTTCCTTATTAAAACAAATTTGCCTCCAAATGAAGGAATTTTTTATGACGGACAAATATTTGATGCTTATCAATTTGTTTCTGAAATTATAAAATCTGCAAAAAAATCAGTTACGCTGATAGATAATTACTTAGATGAAAGCGTATTAATGCTTTTGGCGAAAAGAAACAGCAAAGTACAAGCGACTATTTACACCAATAAGTTTGACCAGCAATTAAAATGTGATCTTGAAAAACACAATATGCAATACAACCCGGTGGTTATTAAAATTTTTAAAAAATCCCATGACCGATTTTTAATTATCGACCAGCATACCGTATACCACATTGGTGCCTCATTAAAAGACCTTGGAAAAAAATGGTTTGCTTTCTCAAAGATGACTATAAATGCCTCAGAAATAATTGAAAAATTAAACAACTAAAAGCTAAAACTACCGATAGGAAAAAAGAAACAGAATCGCACGATTGCATCCCGATAGCTATCGGGACCGCAAGACTGCAAGATTGCATGACAATAAAAAGAAAAGATGAATCGAGCTTAACAGATTTTGATACTCGAAAGAATGATTAATGGCGAACAGCATCTGTTCCGCTAATAAATGAAATTATACAGATGAAAGAACAAATTAAAATAGCCATCATAGGCCTCGGATACGTCGGACTCCCACTCGCGCGATTGTTCGCAACAAAATATCCCGTTGTCGGATTCGACATCAACAAACAGCGCGTTGCGGAACTAAAAAAGGGCAGCGACAGCACCCTCGAAGTTTCTGAAGAACTGTTAAAAGCAGTCTTATTAGATAAAAACCCAATACCTGGCACGCTCAATTCCCCTCCTCTGGAGGGGTCAGGGGTGGTTGGCCTCTTCTGCTCCTCAGACATTTCCGACATCAAAGACAGCAACTGCTACATCGTCACTGTGCCGACGCCTGTCGATAAAAAAAACAAACCCGACTTTACACCCTTGATAAAATCGAGCGAAACGGTGGGTAAAGTGATCAAAAAAGGGGACATCGTTATTTACGAATCTACGGTATATCCGGGCGCAACGGAAGAAGTGTGCATTCCCATCATCGAGAAAATTTCAAAACTCACATACAATGTCGACTTTTTTGCGGGTTATTCCCCGGAACGCATCAATCCGGGAGACAAAGAACATACCGTTGAAAAAATACTGAAAGTCACTTCAGGTTCTACGCCCGAAATTGGCATCAGGGTAAACGAATTGTACAAAAGTGTCATCACGGCAGGCACCCATTTGGCGCCTTCCATAAAAGTGGCCGAAGCCGCTAAAGTGATCGAAAATTCACAGCGCGACATCAACATTGCCTTTGTGAACGAACTGGCCAAGATTTTCAATTTGTTGCACATAGACACCCAGGCGGTATTGGAGGCCGCCGGAACAAAATGGAACTTTCTGCCCTTTAAACCGGGCTTGGTGGGCGGACATTGCATAGGCGTTGATCCTTATTATCTGGCACAAAAAGCACAGGAAGTCGGTTACCATCCCGAAATTATTCTCGCCGGAAGAAGGGTCAACGACAGTATGGGCCATTATGTGGCATCAGAAGTGATTAAGTTGTTTGTGAAAAACGACAAAGAAATAAAAAACGCCAAAATTTTGGTGCTTGGCATCACCTTCAAAGAAAACTGTCCCGATGTGAGAAATACCAAAGTGGTGGATGTCATTAAAAATCTGGAAGATTTTGGCACCCACGTCACTGTTTACGACCCTTGGGCAAATCCGGCCGAGGTGCTTAGGGAATATGGACTCACAACCATCAACAAAGCGCCCGAAACAACTTTTGACG
>DATIRG010000420.1:0-2584 GCA_035470005.1 Lutibacter sp.
AGGTTTGTATTACACCAAAAATATTATTGAAAAACATGGCGGCAGCATTTCCATTGTTTACGATGCAAAAAATGCTACCTTGTTTAAAATTATTTTGCCAAATGCCTAAGCCCTTAAAAATATTACTGGCGGAAGACGAACCTTCTTTGGGACAAATTATTAAAGAAAGTTTGGAAACCCGTAATTTTGAGGTGCTCCTTTGCGCCGATGGCGAAATTGCCTATACAACTTACAAACGCGAAAACCCACTGTTGCTGGTTCTTGACGTGATGATGCCAAAAAAGGACGGATTTACACTCGCCAAAGAAATTAGACACGAAAATCCCGATATTCCCATCATATTTTTAACGGCAAGATCGCAAACCGAAGACGTGGTGCACGGCTTTAATTTGGGCGGAAACGACTATTTAAGAAAACCTTTCAGCATGGAAGAATTGATTGTGCGCATCAACTCACTTTTAAAAAGAGGCGATTACGAAAACGGCACCGAAATCATTAAAATAGGCGATTATCTTTTCAACTTTAAAAATCAGACGCTCGTTTTAAACAGCCATTCAGAAACATTGACACATCGGGAATCGGAATTGTTGCATCATTTAATTCAGCATAAAAATCAGGTGTTGGAACGTTCCTTTATTCTCAAAAAATTGTGGGGAGACGATGATTTCTTCAATGCCCGCAGTATGGATGTTTTTATCACCAAACTTCGAAAAAAACTAAAAGACGACCCTTCAATCCAAATTATTAATGTTCGCGGGTACGGCTATAAGTTAATTTTTTAAAGCGCTTCATTTTCTCTTGCAAAAGCATAAAAAATTTAAGTAAATTAGCTTTTTTGAAATTCACTTAAAATTTAACTATGCACGTAGCAATTGCCGGTAATATTGGCGCGGGTAAAACCACCCTCACCAAACTGTTAGCCAAACATTACAATTGGGAACCCCATTACGAATCTGTTGAAGAGAATCCCTATTTAGATGATTTTTACGGCGAAATGGAACGCTGGTCGTTTAATTTGCAGGTTTATTTCTTAAATAGCCGTTTCCGCCAAATTTTGGAAATACGGGAAAGTGGCAAAAACTTGATTCAGGACAGAACCATTTATGAAGATGCCCGAATTTTCGCGCCCAACCTTCATGCAATGGGCCTGATGACCAACCGCGATTATGTAAATTACGAATCGCTGTTTGAATTGATGGAACGCTTGGTTTCTCCACCCGATTTATTGATTTATTTAAGAGCCACCATCCCAACGTTGGTGGGTCAAATTCATAAAAGAGGCCGCGAATACGAAAACTCTATCAGCATCGATTATTTAAGCCGATTGAATGAACGCTACGAAGCCTGGATTACCAAATACACGAAAGGAAATTTACTGATTATTGATGTGGACAAACTAAATTTTGTAGACAATCCTGAAGATTTGTATTCTGTAATCAACAAAATTGACGCCCAAATTAACGGACTTTTTTAAATAGAAATAAGCAATTAGAAAATGGGAAAATACGTAAACGACAATTTAATCAATGATGAACGTGTTGAATTGGAAACTACTTACCACTGGATCATCTTTTTCAGTTTAAAAGCACTTTTCACCTTGTTTATTTCACCGCTAATTGACCGATACACCGATGAATTTGCCATCACCAACAAACGTGTTATTATCAAAACGGGTTTAATCAGCAGAAAAACTTTTGAAATGAACCACTCAAAAATTGAAAGCGTTAATGTTGACCAAAGCATTTTAGGAAGAATCCTCGGCTATGGAAACATCAGTATTGTTGGTTCGGGAGGCACCAAAGAAGTATTCCCAAATATCAGAAAACCTTTACTATTCAGAAAAAAGTTTCAGGAAATGTCTTATTGATGACCGATAAAAACGACATACTCAGTTTAAGAATTCCCACTAAGGAAAACCCTTTAAGAATTTTAATGAGTGCTTGTTTGGCAGGAAATAGATGCGGTTATGACGCAACGGCTAACGGAGAATATCCAAGCGCCCTGAAATTACTGCACTATGAAAACGTGAAAATCATAAAATTTTGTCCGGAAGAATTTTCATTCGGAACGCCAAGAGAAATGTGCGACATCCACGGCGGAACCGGCTTTGACGTGCTTAACGGAAAAGCAAAAGTGTTAACTGAAACCGGAAAAGACTGGACTGCCGGAATGATCAAAGCTTCAGAAAAAATGCTTGAAATTGCAAAAAATGAAGGTGTTGAACTTGCTGTTATGATGGATGTAAGTGCCGCCTGCGGAAGTCAGGTTATTTACAGCGGCAACCGATTTGCCGAAAATAAAATGTATCAAATTGGCGCAGGCGTAAGTGCCGCCCAACTCCTGAATAACGGATTTAAAGTGATCAGTCAGCGAGATTTTGCTTCTTTAGAACTCCTGTATTCCAAAATTGATTCCAACCATCTTGTTTCAGAAAATTTAAAAGACCACCACGAAACGGAGTGGTATAAAACTTATTTTAAGATTTAAAAATGCTAAAAAAATCAATTTTTGTATTGGCTTTCCCTGGTTGTATTTAATTCTTGTTAAAAAGAAGTTGAAACCGAACTCATAATACCAGAAAAAG
>DATIRG010000421.1:0-2074 GCA_035470005.1 Lutibacter sp.
TAGCAAAATTCTTTGCCATCCGCGGTTTTTGTTTTCCATTTTAATTGGTTGTATTGAGTTTGTTGAATGTTTTTTGGCTTTTGCTAGCTTTTAATCGAGCTTGCATTTTATGATATGTTGGAATGGTTTATTCCCTATTTCTGTTGATTAAAAGTAAGAATCCTGAAATCAAAAACCCTGCAACGCTAAACAAATTAAGCACAGCAAATTTTAGAACTCCGAAGAATGATTTACTCGTTTCTTTTTCTCTGTAAGCCAACTTGTCAATCCGATAATCATTAATCGTTGAAATTATCTTTACAGATTGTTTTTTATTGATTTCGAATTGTCCGATACTTTTAAATTTTTTGTCAAAAATTATATAAGTTCTTGTCGTTTTATTTTTAGGAATCGAATCAATGGTGTCCAATTTAATTTCTATGACTTTTGGATTTTCTCCTTTCGCTGTTATCAGATAATCAAAATCATATTCTTCTGTTCCTTTTTCTTCGGTCGACAACTCAAATACGTCATAAATTCCGGAATCTAATTCAATTTTAAGTTCCGAAGGCGTTTTAAATTCATTAAAATCATTTTTAAAGTCATTACTGGAATTAAATATTTTTATTAAAAGATAAACTCCGGTAACAATAGAAATTATAAAAATCGTCAGTAAAATGTTGGTCTTTTTCATATATGATTTTTTGAGTGTTAATTGCCAACCTGTCAAAACAATCCAAACAACAATGCGATCCCCATATTAAATGGGCGATAGCTTTGCGTTATTTGTCAATTAAAATGAAATGATTGTTTTAGCAATTTTTAAACAATTTATTGCTATAAATGTAGGCAAATATTTGCTTTAAAACGCAACTAAATTTAATTGAAAAAAATTTGCCCGCTATTTTTTTTATTTGTTACTTTGTAACTCAAAGTACTTTTAATATTAAATTACATGGACAAAAAGCAAGATCAGTTGGCCGAACTGAGGGAAATACGCAATTTAATGGAACGTTCCTCCAAGTTTTTATCACTCAGCGGCATCGCGGGAATCATCATTGGTATAATTGCAATCGCTGGTGTTGCAGCGGCATACGCATACCTGGGCCTTGGTTTAACTGAGCCGGGATATTATCAGTTTTCTGCTGCTCAAAATGTAGCGGAAGTAACAGAAGTTTATACATTTCTGTTTGCCGATTTTATGGCGGTGTTGATTTTATCACTTATAACGGGTATTTATTTTGCCGTCAGAAATGCCAAAAAACAAGGGTTGCCTGTTTGGGACGCCACTGCATCCCGACTTTTGATCAATATGATGATTCCGTTGGCGGCAGGCGGTCTTTATTGCCTCATTTTATTTTATCATGGCCATTTGGCCTTAATGGCTCCGGCCACCTTAATTTTTTACGGATTGGCGTTAATCAATGCCAGTAAATATGCCATAAACGAAATTCGTTATTTGGGTATTATTGAACTGGCAGTTGGGCTGATAGCTTCCTTATTTGTGGATTACGGACTGCTTTTTTGGGCGTTTGGATTTGGGTTGCTGCATATGGTTTACGGAATAAAAATTTACTTTAAACACGAGCGGTGAAAAATTATATTGAGGATTTAAATAAGGCATTTGAAAGCAGGATGCGGTTGGGCATTATGTCAATCCTCATGGTGAATGACTTTGTCGATTTTTCTGCGCTCAAAGAGCAGTTGCACGTTACCGACGGTAATTTGGCAAGCCATTTAAGTGCTTTGGAAAAACTGGAATATGTAGCCGTCAAAAAACAATTTATAGGCAAAAAACCAAATACTTCCTACGCCACAACCAGCGCCGGAAAAAAAGCCTTCAGCGAACATCTTGATGCGCTTGAGCGGTTAATTAACCTGACAAGTTAACTATAATTAAATCGATTTTAAACAACAACGTACTTCTAAAACTTACATACTATGGTAGCAACAACCGAAACCCATTTGGGGGATAAATGGAGCAATTTGAAAGCAGAAATTAGTCAAAACCTGGACAATCCAAGACAACTCGAAAAATTATACCGAAAAAATAAAACAGCTTTCCAACAGGATTTTAACGCTATTTATCCAACCA
>DATIRG010000422.1:0-1824 GCA_035470005.1 Lutibacter sp.
TTATGCACTGTTTCGATGGAAGGAAAAACCGGTGTTGAAATGGAAGCGTTAACTGGCGCGACTATTGCTGCACTCACCGTTTATGATCTGTGCAAATCCATTTCGCAAAAAATGGTAATCAAAGAAGTGAAACTGCTGAAGAAATCCGGCGGAAAAAGCGATATAAAAAATGAGTAAGCATCAAAAACACACAAAACTTAAATTAAGGGACAACGACAATTTTGCGCCGAATGAAATTGCCATTGTGGGTACAAAATGCAGCGTTATTTCAAATTTGGTTCAGGAGGTTTCCGAAAAATTGGGCGTGTATAAATTGGCCTATCTGGATGCTTCACACAATGAAGCAACAGAACAAAAAATAGTTGATTCTTTTACTTTTAACGCCAATGGAACACTTGATGTTTCTCAAAAATTTGGGTTAAACAAATTCAATCAGCGCGTGCAATTTTCTCAACACGATTTGGTTTTTATCAACGGAAATCATTACGAAGGCGCCAAACAAATTCTGATTTTAGATAAAGAGAAAGAAGCTTCTGTTTTGAAAAGACTGGAGCAATTGAACAACATTCAGTTTGTCATCAAATTAACCGATGACGTCAAATATTTCGATTTTTTGGAAGAAAAAAATCCGCAGATAAAAAACTTACTGTGTTATCATATTGCTGAAATTGACAAGATTTCAAAACATATCGAAAATTTAATCAAGGAAAAAATAGCGCCTATTTACGGATTGGTTTTGGCCGGCGGAAAAAGCACCAGAATGGGAACCGACAAGGGCACGCTTAACTTTTATGGTAAAAATCAGCGTGATGTGGCCATTGAATTGTTGGAAAAAAACCATTTAAAAACTTATTTGTCTGTTAGAGAAGAACAAGAAATAGGAATTGAAAACAAAATCACCGACAAGTTTGTTGGTTTGGGGCCGTTTGGTGCCATTTGTTCCGCGTTTCAGGAAAATCCGGATGTTGCTTGGCTGGTTTTGGCAACCGACTTGCCTTTTGTAAATGATGAAGTGATTAAATTGTTGCTAAAACACAGAAATCCTTCAAAAGCGGCGACTGCCATAAAAGGAAAAAATAGTCAGTTTCCGGAACCTTTGATTACCATTTGGGAACCAAAATGTTATACCTTATTGCTCAATTATTTGGCGCAAAGCTATTCCTGTCCGCGGAAAGTTTTGCTCAATTCGGATATTGAAGTTGTTGAGGTTGACGATGATTTTATCAGAAACATCAATACACCCGAAGAATTTAAGGCGGCCCACAAAGAAATAAACGAGGAATAAATCCATTTTGACCACACATGAACTTCAATAAAGAAACCTATTTTTTGCGTCAGACAACCTTGCCGGAAATTGGTGAAGCCAAGCAAGCGCTGTTGCAGCAAGCAAAAGTGCTGGTGATTGGCTGTGGCGGATTGGGAAGTCCGGTTGCCGTTTATTTGGCGGCAAGCGGTGTTGGAGAATTGCATTTGGTTGATTTCGATACGGTTTCGGTTTCAAATTTGCACCGCCAGGTTTTTTATAAAAAGGAAGATGTTCAGCAGCCAAAAGTGGAAGTGCTGGCCAATGAAATAAAGAAAAGAACGCCTTTCACCAAAGTTTCTGTTACCAATGAAGCAGTCACAAAAAATTCCATCTTGGCATTGATTTCAGGCTTTGATGTGGTAGTTGACGGAACCGATAATTTGCAGGTAAAATATTTGATCAATGACGCTTGCGTTTTTGCGAAAAAACCTTTGGTATATGGTTCTTTATATAAATTCGACGGCTATGCGGCAACCTTTAATGTGTTGGATGAAAACGGAGAATATACCTGTAATTTA
>DATIRG010000423.1:0-3954 GCA_035470005.1 Lutibacter sp.
CAATACCATTCATCATATGCGTTCCTCCCAAATGTGTGGAATTCACATTTCCGTAAATATCAAATTCAATAGCGGTGTTTATAGCAATAATCCCCAATCTTCGAATAACTTCAGCGGCGTTGCTGATATTTTGTGGCCTTAACACAATTTTATTTTTATAATCCTTAAAATTTCCAATGAATTTTTTGTAACATTCTTCAGAAACGGTGATGGATGAAGCCGAAGCAAATATCATTTTTCCGGCATCAAACAACTCAAAAGTGCTGTCTTGCAAAACTTCAGAATACATCGTCAAATTTTCAAAAGGACTGTTTACAAACCCGGACAATACAGCGTTCGCAATTTTTCCGATTCCCACCTGAATAGGCAATAAAGCATTGGTCAGTCTTCCTTCTGTCACTTCATTTTCCAAAAATCCAAGAATATGTTGGGCAATGGCAATGGTATTTTCATCGGGCGAAGAGATTTTTGCCGGACTGTCGGGACGATCCGTAAACACAACCGCAATTACTTTTTTAGGATCAATTTTTATGTATTCCGTTCCAATTCTTGTTTCGGGATCAGTAATGGCTATAATGTTTCTGTTTGGGTAAGGTTTCGGAATAAATACATCGTGAATACCTTTAAAAGCTAACGGGATAGATACGTTTACTTCAATAATAATTTCATCGGCCAAAGCAGCAAAATTTGCTGAATTTCCTACCGATGTGGTTGGAATAATATAGCCGTTTGCATCAATATAAGTTGCTTCAATAATCGCCATATCCACTTTTGGCAAATGTTGGTTGTGCAACATTTCCGCAGTTTCACTCAAATGCTGGTCCACATACAAAACCTCGCCCGTATTGATCGATTTACGCAAAGTTGGATCGGCCTGAAAAGGCATTCTTTTATAAATAGCATGGTTTTTTGCCAAATCGGCATCGGTATCATAGCCAAGAGAAGCCCCACTTAAGAGGGTAATTTTCACATCTTCTGTTTCGGCACGTTTTGCAAAAGCAGGCAATACGGATTTGCTGTCTCCGGCTTTTGTAAAACCACTTACACCAACAATTGAATTGTTTTTAATAAATTTCGCAGCCTCTTCAGGCGTAAAAATTATATTCTTATAATTCTCGAAAAGAATTCGCTCCATCCTTACTTCTTTGTTGTATTTCATATGATTTATTTAAAAAATTAACACTAATTTGCTAAAATAAAAATGTAGCCCTAGTCATTTAGGGATGCAATGTAGCAATTCTACACGTTAACCATATATTTAAAATGGTCAATGATTTATTCAATTCTGCCAAATGAAAGAAAACGAAGCCAAAGAGAAATATTATTTAACCGAAGTTGATAAAATTGACAGCAGCATTTATTGTCATCACGATTTGATGGGTGAACTATTTATTGAGATGCATGCGCATAAAAAAGGACAATTTATTTATACCGAAGGCGGAATTGTTTACATAAAAACAGGAAATAAAACACACTTTTTGCCCGCAAGACATTATATGTGGATTCCTCCCGATGTTGAACACGCCATCTATCCAAGTATGCCTGAGGTACTTATGCGCAACTTGTATTTCCCGAC
Organism: Lutibacter sp.; assembly: GCA_035470005.1. GTDB lineage: Bacteria > Bacteroidota > Bacteroidia > Flavobacteriales > Flavobacteriaceae > Lutibacter. The sequence continues at coordinate 1,577 of DATIRG010000423.1, forward strand.
AGAAAAAACCGATGCCTTGTTTTATCAGAAAGAAGGAATTTATCCGGTGAATGAATTGTTGTGGCAATTGTTGTGCTATACGCGAAAATGGGATGGCGATATTCTTGAAACTGACGCTAAAAGATTTCCGGTGGTGGCTGCTTTTAAAGTGTTGTTGGCGCAAATTTCAACCGGACCTTTAATGCTGACGCTGCCGCGTCCTAAAGATCCCAGACTGGAAAAAACCCTGGTTTATTTAAAAGACAATTTAGACAAAAATATTTCGCTGGCAGAAATTGCTTCTCATTTGGGAATGAGCGAACGCTCACTTCACAGGTTATTCAAAAGTGATGTAAAAATGACTTTTATTCATTATTACACCTTGCTTAGAATGTTTAAAGCAATGGAATACGTGCTTGAAAATAAACACACCATCGGCGAAATTGCATTGATGGTTGGTTACAGCAGTTTGCCCACTTTCAGCAATACTTTTCTTAAGATTTTAGGAAAAAGACCTTCCGAGTATTTACACGGAAACCGGATTTATGTGAAATAGCTTAAAATTTATAAGCAACATAAAATCCATAATTTTCCTCATTAATTTGAGGATAAAAAGACACATTTTTTGAATTTTTAAACGGATTAAATTTCTTGAAAGGTTCAAAATGATATACCAATTCTGTTACAAGAATCCCTATTCCAGCGCCCGCCAGAACATCAGACAGCCAATGTTTGTTATTTATCATTCTAAAAGCGCCAGTGGTTGTGGCAAAAGCATAGCCGCTATAAGCCAAAACTGATGAAGTATATTTAAACTCATTGTACAAAACAGTGGCATTGGTAAAAGCAATAGTGGTATGGCCCGAAGGAAAAGAATAGGGCAACCCGTCAGGACGCGTTTTTTTAATGATGGTTTTTAAATTGCCCGTTATGGTATAGGAAACTAAATTTGAGATAAACAGATATTTGGTTTGGTCGAACCAATGATTTTTGGCTTTAACGCCTAAAACATCGGCAATATACATTTCTACGACTGGCACATACAGCAAATAATCATCTATTCTAAATTTATAATCATTTCCCACTTTATTGCGTAAATCGGTTTGCAACCTACTTTCAAAATCGCTATTGTTAACAAGCAGACCAACTCCTATTAAGGTTAAGGGAACAATACTTTTTTTTAAAAAATGGGTCGATTTTATGCTGTCGATTTTAGAAGCATCTGGCATTTGCCCATGAACACTAACGAAGCTTAAAAAAAGTAAAATTAGAATAAGATTTATCTTCATTTTATATCAAACAATTTTAACATTGCACGGTTGCTGGTAACTTAAAACATCCCATTTTCATTGATCATTTCGGCAGGCGCAGCCTGTGAAAAATCCCAAAGTTCCACAACTTTATCTCCTTCAAAACGGAAAATATGCATCACGGCATAATCTGTATCGTTCGGATTTTGCCGGAAACGAGAATGAACTGCCACCAAATCCCCATCTTCCAAAGCGCGTTGAATTTCAAAAATTTTATCAGGGTTCATTTTAGCGTCTTCTTCAATCGCAATCATTAAAGTATACGCGTCTCCTTTAAAATAAACATTGTGGTGTTTAAAATCCTTCCCAACATAAAGTTTAAATGCTTCTCCTGATTTTCCTTTGGAAGCAAGTTTTAAAAAGTGCTGGGCTGATTCTTTTTTGGTTGGCATGAGTTCTATGGATTAAGGTTGATTATGGTAAATTGCTAAATTATAAATAACTAACTAAATTGACCCATTATTTGTTTTAAGATTTAAAAACTGCTTATTCTTCGCATAATTTTAAAACAAAAAAAATCCCGCGATTGCGGGATTAATATTAATCTTCTTTTTTCTTTTCATCTGTTTATTATTTATTTTTTATAGGTACAGATGCAGTTCGCCATTACTCATTTCTTTGTGTATCAAAATTTGTTTTGCTCGTTTCATCATTGAGATAAAACATAGAAGGATCAGGCCTAAAAGCCCTTTCAAACCAAATTGGCCTGCGTTCTCCATTTGGCCCGGGAGCAGGACGCGTCATTTTCATCCATTCTTTGTACACCTCATGCGATTTGTTGGTGTCCACAAAAATATCGCCATATTGCTCGTCTTTTCCAGGTTTTTCAATGCGAACCCGTTGGTGCCAGCAATGCATGCCGCTGATAGGATCGGGATGCACGGCGTGGGTAATATTTTGGTGCACGCCTCCGTCTTTCCAAAATATTCGTTTAGAATCTTTGTCCGCCGATTCAAATGGTTCTATGCCCGAAATGGTGTTCATTTTCCAACCGCCTTTTCCATTACTTTCAATATTCACGGTATTGGTGGCCCACCTGTTTCCTGTTTTATCCTGAGGCCTTCTCCACCTGCCAATATGATGCGAACA
>DATIRG010000424.1:0-2302 GCA_035470005.1 Lutibacter sp.
AAATTACTTCAAAAGTTTCGCCTTTATTCATAGAACGCAACAATTTATTGGCGCCCATATATAAAATATCCTGATTGTGTTTAGACAATAAAATGGGTGCCTGCCAATTGTAACGATACGGTGAATCACCCAATTCATGCATTGGATGAATAGAAATACGATCTTTTGTTTTTAAATTTAAACGGTAATAATAACCAAATTGTGAACCGGCATACACAATATTATTGTCCCGGTTATCAATTTGAACCTGCATTCCGTCACCGCCGCCAATACTTTTATAAGGATAATCGCCGCTGGCTTCCCATCTTTTTGAAGCCTTGTAATTACTTGGGCCATACCAAACACCATTGTCCTGCAAACCGCCATAAACATTATAAGGTTTCTGATTGTCAACATTTACATAATAAAACTGCCCAACCGCTGGCTGGTTATTTTTAATCCAGTTTTTGCCGTCATCATAAGTGATGTTAACGCCGCCGTCGTTTCCGTTAACTATATGTCCGATTAATTTTGGATTTACCCACAATGCCTGATGGTCTGCATGGAGATTTTCCTGATCCATGGAAGTAAAAGTTTTCCCGCCATCATCAGATTTTAAAAGGGGAACGCCTCCAATGTAAATTTTATTTTCGTTTGACGTATTCACCGCCATAATGCCAAAATAATAGCCATAAGAACTGTAAACATCATCCAAATAATTGTCGTGTGTTTTTTTCCAGGTTTTTCCGCCGTCTTCCGATTTGTAAACTTCGGCGCCAATAACTTCAGAATTCAACAACACAAAATTTGCGTCTTCTAAATAAATTTTTAAATCACTTGGTTTAATTTTTCCTTTTTTAACCAACGATTTAACGCTTTTTGAAGTGTATTTTTTGTCAAAATTGTTATCTTTTAAATAAGTGTCCAAACTTTTATCATCCAATTTTAAAAATTCCTCTGCACTCATTTTTTCAAAATCATCTTTTTTCAAACCTTTCCCTTCCTCCTTTTTTACTTCCGGTCTTCTGTTTTGATTGTCGAGCAATGCATAAACAATCGCATCATTGAAAGTTGCCAGCCCAATACGGCCAACGCCGCTTCCTATTGGAAAACCACTTTTTTCGTCGGTTAATTTTATCCAGGTTGAACCCGCATCACTGCTTTTATAAATAGCCGAATTTTCTCCGTCGCCATCAAAATCCCAGGCTTTTCTTTCCCGTTCCCAAGAAGCGGCATATAAAATATTGGCGTTTGTTGGTGAAGCGCTGATGTCAATAATTCCAGTGTTTTCGTTGATAAATAACACATTTTTCCAGGTTTTTCCGCCATCAAAAGTTTTGAAAATACCGCGTTCGGCATTGGGAGAATATAAATGGCCGATGGCGCCAACAACAACCTCATCCGGATTGTTTTTATTGATGATTATTCTGCCTGTATGATGTGAATCGGTTAAGCCAACATTTTCCCAAGTTTTTCCTTTATCGGTACTTTTCAATATGCCGATTCCCGAATAGGAAGAACGCGAAGAGTTGCTTTCACCGGTTCCAATCCAAATTGTTCCATTGTTCCAATCAACCGCAATATCTCCCATATTTTGTGTTGGCGCATTGTCTGCAACCGAGGTAAAAGACGTGCCATTATTATTTGTGTACCACAATCCGCCGGAAGCATAGGCCACATAAAATTCGGTTGGCTGGTTCGGATTTACGTCAATATCAACAACGCGGCCACTCATAATTGAAGGTCCGATATTGGTAAACGGCAAATTTTTAACTAAAGAGTTTTGGGCATTAATTCCAATGAAAAGGAATAAAAAACAAAAGAAAGTGGTTAGTTTTTTCATTTTTGATGATTATGATTTGTTAGTTTTACATTGTTTAAAATTTCAGCTTTGAACTTTTTAATGCGTTTTAGTCATTGTTTCTGGCACTACGATAATAAAATCGGCTTTTCCTTTTTTTTCTTTATCGAATTTTTTTACGTCATCGGCCTCCAAAACACTAACGGTTACGATGTTTAAACTCGGATTTCCCTGTTTCAAATACCAAAAAATTCCTTCAAAATCATCCGAATGGTAAGAGCCATTGTAATGAATAAACAATTTGTGGCTTTCCCTGTTTTCAAGAATGAAATAAGCCATTGTTGCATCTTTAATTGCCTGAGATTTTGGCAAATTATCGCCGCCGTGGCCGCCCATCATTGCTTTTATTTTAACATAACCGGGCAAATTGGCATCATATTTTATGGGCAATGGCGCCATCCACGATTTTTCTTCATCAGTAAGTGAATCCAAACTTTCAAATCCGCCTTTATATACTTTACT
>DATIRG010000425.1:0-3378 GCA_035470005.1 Lutibacter sp.
TTTAAGATGATAGTTCTAATTAGTAATCAACCAAATATAGTAAAATTTTATAAAAAACGATGCTGTATTTCAATAGTTTAGGTTCAAACTAAAAATAAATGCTAATGATAATAAATTTATAGACACAAATATGAAAGTAAATGAAAAAATTCTGAGTAAGAACAGCAAAAAAAAGGAACTTCAATGAAGCAATTCCTTTTTTATTATATTGAAATGATAAATTAAACCAAGTCGATTTTTTATTTCCCCAACTCAACAAACAAACCATCTTCTGTGTTGTTTATTTTCGCTAAGTTTCTCTTTGTTAAATCTTTAATGGTTTTATCCCATTTTTTATTGCTGAAACCCGATTGTGTTTTTAAGTCGTTCAACAAAATTGGGGAATTCACTTTTAAAATTTGGAAAATTACTTTTTCATCTTCGCTCATTTCAACCGCTTTTTTTTCTGGTCTCATTTGAGGAAAAAACAAAACTTCCTGAATAGAACTGTTGTTGGTCATAAACATCACCAATCGGTCAATTCCAATGCCAATTCCCGATGTTGGCGGCATTCCGTATTCCAAGGCTCGCAAAAAGTCCTGGTCAATAAACATCGCTTCGTCATCGCCTTTTTCGGTCAATTTCAATTGTTCTTCAAATCGTTCTCGTTGTTCTATCGGGTCGTTTAACTCAGAATAAGCATTTGCCAATTCCTTGCCGTTCACCATCAATTCGAAACGCTCGGTTAAGGCCGGATTGGAACGGTGTTCTTTGGTGAGCGGACTCATTTCTTTCGGATAATCGGTAATAAATGTTGGCTGAATATAGTGGTGTTCGCATTTTGAGCCGAATAATTCATCGATCAATTTGCCAACGCCCATGGTTTCATCCACGGCAACACCTACTTTTTTACAAACTTCTTTCAAAGCATTTTCATCCATTCCTGCAACATCAAAACCGGTATGTATTTTTATGGCTTCCAAAATGGGCACTCTTGGATAAGGCGCTTTAAAACTCACTATATTTTCACCGATGTTAACTTCGGTGGTTCCATTGCTGTCTATCGCCACTTTTTCCAGCAATTCCTCGGTCATATTCATCATCCAATGGTAATCTTTGTAAGCCACATACAATTCCATTACGGTAAATTCGGGATTGTGGGTTCTGTCCATTCCTTCATTTCTGAAATCTTTCGAGAACTCATAAACCGCATCAAATCCGCCAACAATCAATCTTTTTAGATATAACTCATTGGCAATTCGCAAATACAACGGCATATCCAGGGCATTGTGATGTGTTTTAAAAGGACGTGCAGCTGCGCCACCAGGAATTGGCTGTAATATTGGAGTTTCCACTTCCAGATAATCTCTTTTGTTGAAGAAATCTCGGATGGAATTCGTAATTTTTGTACGTTTTATAAAGGTTTCTTTTACGTGATCGTTTACAATTAAATCAACATATCTTTGGCGATATCTTAACTCAGCATCAGAAAAAGCATCGTGCACTTTTCCGTCGGCATCCGTTTTAACCACAGGAAGCGGACGCAAACTTTTTGACAACACCGTCAGCTCTTTTACATTTATCGATTCCTCGCCAACTTTCGTTTTAAAAACTTCACCTTTAATGCCAATAATATCGCCCATATCCAATAATTTTTTGAATACGGTGTTGTACATTGTTCCTTCGGGATCTGAAGAAATTTCATCGCGGTTGATGTAAATTTGCATTCTTCCGCTGGCATCTTTTAACTCGGCAAAAGAAGCTTTTCCCATAATCCGTCTGCTCATCATTCTTCCAGCCAAAACAACTTCTTTGCCTTCAAAACCGTCAAAATTTGTCAAGATTTCCTTTATGGTTGTGGTGGTTTTAAATTCTTCTGCAGGATAAGGGTTGATGCCCAATTCACGTAACTTTTGCAAGGATTCTCTTCTTATTATTTCAAGTGGCGATAATTGCATTTCAAGGTGTTTTAAAATTACTTTTTATTGATAGGGAGCAAAGATACAATCAATTCAGAAAAATTGGCAATTTCGAAAGAAAAAGTGTTTGGAATTTGAAATCAAATAAAAATTAATATATTTGCGTATCGCTGTGTTGGCGATTTAGTTGTGTTGTTTTGGCGTTTTTAACGTCAAGGTTTTTTAAACCAATGGAAAGCTTCCCGATATCCGGGACGCTTTTTTTATTTTATGATAGGTTGTAATTATTCCGAAATTCCAAAAAAAGCATCTTTATATTCCCAAAAAGTTGCGATATACATTCCGGCAAATACCAGGCAAACCGCCAACTTAAGCAAGGTTGAAGATAAAAATCCGATAAACGAACCAACAGCCGCTTTAAAAGCTTTCCTAGAATCTTTGTGATCTTTTAGGAGTTCGCCAAAAAAAGCTCCCAAAAACGGACCAAGAATAATTCCCAGCGGACCGAAAAAAATCCCGAAAAGAAGTCCAACCATAGCGCCATTTACCCCGTAATTGCTGCCTCCGAATTTTTTTGTTCCAAGTATTGGCAGCACATAATCTATAATAGAAACCAATATGGCAATGCCTAAAGTAATTCCTAAAACTGTCCAGTCAATTGGTATTTCTTTTGTTAAATAGAGCAGGAGCAGTCCAAACCAACTGGCCAAAGGTCCTGGCAAAACTGGTAAAATTGAACCAAGAATCCCTGTTAGCACAATTAAAAATCCGATGATAAGCAGCAAAATATCCATACGCTAAGGTAATATTTCATTTTATAATTTAAACGTGCCAAGAAATACTTTTTATTTTAAATTAAAATCGAAGTTTAATCTAAATGTTTAGTTACATTTAAACTGTTGAACAAAAATCGACAGGTTTTAGGTTTAAAATATAATTTACAAATTGCTATTAAAGCAGAAAAAAAATGTTATGAAAAAGATTTTTATTGTAATTAGTTTATTGTTTACAATACTCAAAACCGAAGCGCAATCTTCGGTTTTTGTGGTTGTGGATAGTTTGTTGGCGGAAGGAAACTATCAAAAGGCATTGACTTTGTTAGAGAACACAGTTCCAAAAACTTTTTTGATATTTGAAAAATCGGCTGGTATTTATCAATCAATTGGAAGTGATACCAAAGCTTTGGAATGTTTAAACAAAGCATTGGAATTTGGCACCAATGAATCGATAAAAGTTAAACTCGCCCAATTGTTTGTGTCAACTGGATTTACATCAAAAGCTGTTGAAACATATGAATCACTCATAGAAAAAGACACTTCAAATTTATTGGTTGCCAATAGTTTGGGTAGGTTATATTTGTCACTAAACCAAGCAGAAAAAGCAGAAAAAATATACCGTTATTTACTGAAAAAGGATACAGTTAATCCTAATTATCCATATCAATTGGCCGAATCTTTAGAAAAACAAAATAGACAAAATA
>DATIRG010000426.1:0-3730 GCA_035470005.1 Lutibacter sp.
TATTGGGTTTTTCCTTTCCTTTATGATTGGCCCCGTTTTTTTTACGTTAATTCAAACCAGCATTGTAAAAGGTGCTCGTGCTGCTTTGTCGTTTGATTTGGGCGTTGTTTTAAGCGATATTGTGTTTATTTTAATTGCTTATTATGGCAGCAAAAGCCTTCTGGAAGAAATTAAAGATGATCCGCGATTATTTTGGGTCGGCGGTTTAATTTTGTTGGTTTACGGCCTTATCACTTACATTGATAAAAGTCAAAAAAGAGTCATACAGGACGAAACATTGGTGCTTCCCGAAAAAACAAATTACAAAAAACTGTTCTTAAAAGGATTTCTACTCAATTTTATCAATGTTGGTGTCTTGGCATTTTGGCTGGGAATGATTGTCATTATCGGTTCTAATTTGGAGATGAATCCCGCTAAAATATTCAACTATTTCGCCCTGATAATTCTTAGCTATTTAATTACCGATCTCGGGAAAATATTACTGGCAAAACAATTGATAAAAAAATTAACGCCGGCGTTAACTTTCAAAATAAAACGCGCTATGGGTATAATGTTGATGGTTTTTGGACTTGTTTTAATCTTAAAAGGATTTATTCCGAAAGAAAAACTTCAATTTAAAAATGGCATTGAAAAGATTTCAAAAATTTAATTATACTTGCGAACAGATTTCACTATTATTTGATGACAAAAACTAATTCCAAAAAAAAGCAAGCAAAAATTTTAAGAATCTTCAGAAAAGTTCATAGGACAACAGGGGCACTTCTTTTCATCTTTTTCTTTTTTATCGCTGTTACAGGGATAATTTTAGGATGGAAAAACCACAGCAACGGACTTTTAATACCCAAATCATACGAAGGAACCTCAACCAACCTGAAACTTTGGTTACCGTTAGACAGTTTACACAAAAAAGCCAATTTTATTTTACACGATACGGTTTCTCCAAAATTATCTTTAGAACTGGATCGCATTGACATAAGAAGCAATAAAGGAATCGTAAAGTTTGTATTTAAAAATCATTATTGGGAAATTCAATTGGATGGCGCAACAGGAAATCTCTTAAACATTGGCAAAAGACATTCCGATTATTTTGAAAACATCCACGACGGTTCCATTCTAGATCGCTATTTTGGCACTTCAAACGGTCAAATTAAATTAATTTACACCACCATCATGGGATTTTCGCTATTGCTTTTTACCATTACCGGTTTTTGGCTTTGGTATGGACCAAAAAGAATGAAACGCATTAAAAGTTAAGTTTTTTTCTCCTTTTTGATTAAACTTTAAATTTCAATCTATTTTGCTGATTAAAATCAATCGAACCTGCAATATGTTTTGTAAATTTGAATGTGTTTTTATGCATTAAACATTCATATTTATGGCTATCGCCAACTTCAACATAAAAGGATTGTCCCAAAAAGAAGTATTGCTGGCAAGGGAAAAACACGGTAAGAATTCCTTAAATTTCAAAAAAGAAAGCGGCTTTTTAAGCGCTGTAAAAAGCTTGCTAAAAGACCCAATGATTATTTTATTATTGGTGGCAGCTTCCATTTATTTTATCAGCGGAGAAACTGGCGACGGCATTTTTTTGAGTGGCGCCATAGTGCTTATAGCCACCATTTCATTGTATCAGGAATCCAGAAGCAGAAACGCTTTAGAAAAATTAAAAGAATATGCGCAACCCATTTGCAAAGTCATACGAAACGGCAAGGTTGAAGACATAAAAAGTGAGGAAATTGTAGTTGGTGACAGTTTGATGGTTGAAGAAGGAACGGCCATTGCCGCCGATGGAATTATTATTCATTCCAACGATTTTTCAGTGAATGAATCACTTTTAACCGGCGAATCTTTGTCGGTTTACAAAGATGCCAATTCCAACATTTCAACAATATTTAGGGGAACCACCGTCACAAGCGGATTGGCGATTGCAACTGTCACCGCTATTGGCAACGCCACAAAACTTGGAAAAATAGGAAAAAGTTTAGAAAGCATCACTGAAGAAAAAACCCCTTTAGAAAAACAAATTAACAGTTTTGTTAAAAAAATGGTTGCTATTGGCGCTGTTATCTTCATTATTGTTTGGGGAATAAACTATTTCAAATCGGATAACGCCATTGAAAGTTTATTGGTGGCACTAACACTGGCCATGAGTATTTTACCTGAAGAAATTCCTGTTGCATTTACCACATTTATGGCGCTAGGATCTTGGCGATTGATGAAATTGGGCATTGTGGTAAAACAAATGAAAACCGTTGAAACATTAGGAAGCGCTACCTTGATATGCATTGATAAAACAGGAACCATCACAGAAAACAAGATGCAATTGGCAAAACTTTTTGTGCCTTCTTTGCATAAAATATCCACGCTTGAAAATGCCATAAACATCCAAGAAAAAGAACTCATTAAACTGGCGATGTGGGCAAGCGAACCCATTCCTTTCGATGCTATGGAAACGGCGTTGCACAAAGCGTATGCAAAAGAATTTTCAGGCGATGAAAGACCAGATTATAAGATGATTCACGAATATCCGCTGGAAGGAACCCCGCCGATGATGACACATATTTTTGAAAATGATTTGGGGAAAAGAATCATCGCCACAAAAGGCGCTCCTGAAGCCATCATGAACGTTTGCGAGCTTACAAAAACCGAAAAACAAGAAATTGAAACTGCCTTTAACACATTGGCAAAAGAAGGCTATCGGGTGTTGGGCGTTGGTGAAGCCACTTTTGACGGATCTGATTTTCCAATAAAACAGCAGAAATTTAAATTCAACTTTAAAGGTTTGGTCGCTTTTCACGATCCTCCAAAGAAAAATATCCAGGCTGTTTTTGAGGCGTTTTACGCTGCCGGAATTTCGGTTAAAATTATTACGGGCGACAATGCCGAAACCACAGCAGCTATTGCCAAACAAGTTGGATTTAAAGGTTACGAAAAAAGCATTTCAGGAGAAGAACTTATGAAATTAACTGATTCCGAATTGCAAAAAATAGTGCTCAAAACCAGCGTTTTTACACGCATGTTCCCCGAAGCAAAATTAAAAATCATCAACGCCCTTAAAGCCAAAAACCAAATTGTGGCGATGACCGGCGATGGCGTAAATGACGGACCCGCATTAAAAGCGGCACATATTGGTGTTGCCATGGGAAAAAGAGGAACTGAAATTGCAAAACAGGCTGCTTCTTTAATCTTGCTGGAAGACGATTTATCCAAAATGGTTGATGCTGTTGCCATGGGCAGAAAAATTTATGCAAATCTTAAAAAAGCCATTCAGTACATTATTTCCATTCATATTCCCATCATTCTAACCGTGTTTATTCCGTTGGCTTTGGGCTGGACTTTTCCCGTAATATTTTCGCCTGTTCATATTATTTTTATGGAACTGATTATGGGGCCAACCTGCTCTATTATTTACGAAAATGAACCTATGGAAAAAAACGCAATGCTGCAGCCGCCCCGGCCTTTTACGCTCACTTTTTTTAATTGGAAAGAATTGGTTACAAGCATCATTCAAGGTTTGGTCATTACTTTCGGTGCTTTGTTCACATACCATTATGCAGTAAATCAGGGATTTAATGAAACAATTGTAAGAACCATGGTTTTTACCGTTTTAATTGCCGCAAACATATTTTTAACCCTGGTGAACCGCTCATTTTATTATTCCATTTTTACCGTGATGAAATACAAAAACAATATGGTTTTAATGATTGTAAGTGTCACCGTTTTTATGTCGGCG
>DATIRG010000427.1:0-1900 GCA_035470005.1 Lutibacter sp.
GATTTCCGGATAATATTTTTCTATTGTTTTTGTAAGTTGAGAAATCTCCGTCAATAGATTATGTTCTTTATTCATTTTCTGATGGTTTTAGTTATTATTCATAAGTTAAATAATATATCACATTTATTCATAGCGCACCGCATCAATCGGATTTAATTTTGCCGCTTTCCTAGCAGGAAAATACCCGAAAGCTATGCCAACCAATGCCGCAAAACCAAAACCAATCATAATGGAATAAGGCGCAGTGGGTATAAAGAAATCTGTAAGTTTATAAATTACCTGATTTCCTATAATCCCAAGAACCGTTCCTAAAATGCCGCCTGCCAAACTAAGCACCACAGTTTCTATCAAAAATTGCGTTAAAATATCGCTTTCCCTTGCACCAATTGCCAACCGGGTTCCTATTTCCCTGGTTCTTTCTGTCACGGAAACCAGCATAATATTCATTATCCCGATACCGCCAACAATCAGTGAAATACTGGCGATAGCGCCCAAAAGTATGGTAAGTATACCTGTGATATTCCCTGTAATTTCCTGAAGTTCTACTTGCGTCATCACCTCAAAATCATCTTTTTCAAAGGCCTTATCTTATGCGATTCGCGCAATAATTCCGAAACTTCAATTTTTGCGTCGGCCACGCTGTTTTCATTCAGGGAGCTGGCCATAATCATATCGTAACCGCGACTATGTCCGAATAAACGGTCTTGAATGGTGGTGTAAGGCGCCAAAATTACATCATCCTGATCCTGACCCATTGCACCTTGCCCAACTTCCTTCAGCAAACCAACTACGGTAAACGGAATCTTGTCAAGCCGAATTTGACGTCCGATCGGATCTTCATCAGCAAACAATTCTTCCCGGGTAGTTTCACCGATCACGCAAACTTTGTTGGCGGTTTTTACGTCATCTTCTTTGAAAAAATCCCCTGAAGACAATTCCCTGCTCAAAATGTCAAAATACTCGTGACTCACACCGTAAACTATCGTTGATTTATAACCAATTGGTCCAACAGCCTGCGCACCAACATTCACCAAAGGCGACAATTTTGAAATCCATACCGCATTTTTTTGCAATATGTCAAAATCCTTTTTGTCAATGGGCCTTCCCATTCTCACATGCGAGCCGCCCCGATGTTCCATTTTTGTAAAAATCATCACCAAATTGGTTCCCAATCCTGAAATTTGGTCCTGCACTTGTTTGTTGGCGCCTTCCCCTGCCGAAATGGTCATAATTACTGCGGCAACGCCAATAATAATTCCCAAAACAGTGAGTAAACTTCTCGACCTGTTTTTATTGATTGCCTGAAAAGCCACTTTAAATGTTTTAAACAACTGTCGCATTTTAAAATGTTTTAAGCAGTTAATCCCAATTCCCTCAAAGCATTTTCTTTGGTGCTCCTGTTTTTGATGAGTTCATCGGTTAATATGCGCCCATCCCGCAAATAAATCATGCGTTTTGCGAATTGGGCAATTTCCGGCTCGTGGGTAATCATAATAATTGTTTTCCCCTGATCATTTAATTTTACGAACAAATCTGCCACTTCAATGCTCGCCTTACTGTCCAAATTTCCCGTGGCTTCATCCGACAGGATAATGGCAGGATCATTTACCAAAGCCCTGGCAATGGCAACGCGCTGCTGTTCTCCACCGGAAAGCTGATTTGTTTTATGGTAAATTCTGTTTCCCAAACCCACTTTTTCCAACGCCCTTTTTGCGTGATCTTCCGGATTTAAAAATTTGCCGGTTCTGTTGTAAACCAGCGGAAGTTCCACATTTTCTAAAGCAGTAGTGCGTGAAAGCAGGTTATAACTCTGAAAAATAAATCCGATTTTTTGGTTTCTGATTGCTGCAAGTTCATTTTTATTGAGCTTATTTACGTAAACGCCATCCAAATAATATTC
>DATIRG010000428.1:0-1686 GCA_035470005.1 Lutibacter sp.
AATATCCGATGCTTTGGAAGTTCATTTTGGCCGTCATAAAGCAGCCACCAATTTAATTAGCGGCGTTTACAGCAAAGAAATAGACAATGACAGCACTTTTGCAAAAGCGCAAAAACTGGCCGATAAATTCACGGAAATTGAAGGACGCCGTCCACGCGTGATGATTGCGAAAATGGGACAGGACGGACACGACAGGGGCGCTAAAGTGGTTGCTTCCAGTTTTGCAGATTTAGGCTTTGATGTGGATATGGGTTCATTGTTCCAAACACCGGAAGAAGTTGCCAAGCAAGCTGTTGAAAACGACGTTCATTTTGTGGGCGCCTCAAGTTTGGCGGCCGGACATAAAACATTGATTCCGCAATTGATTGATGAATTGGCCAAATTGGGAAGACCAGATATTATGGTGTTTGCAGGCGGTGTGATTCCCGCAAAAGATTATGGTTATTTATTGGAAAGAAAAGTAGCCGCCATTTTTGGGCCGGGTACCGTAATTTCTGAATCGGCCATCACCATTATGGAGAAATATTTGGAAAAGGAATAGGCTTTAAATTATTGATGTTAAAAGTCCGGTCATTTATTTGATCGGACTTTTTTATTTTTTAATTAATCCTGTTGCCATAAAACCAGTTCCCGTGAATAACACTATTTTTGCGGTTCAAAATAACATATGGATTTTTCAAAAGTAAAATTGGTAGTTGCAGACATGGATGGCACGTTACTAAACTCTAAAAGTGAAGTCAGCGCGCAGTTTTTTACACTGTTTGACCAATTAAAAAAGCACCAGGTTAAATTTATTGCAGCGAGCGGACGTCAGTATTTCAGTATTGTCGACAGGTTTGAAAGCATTAAAAACGACATCACCATTGTTGCTGAAAATGGTGCATTTGCCATGCACGGAGACAAAGAGTTGTTTACGATAGCATTGCCTTTGGAACACATCGCAAAAAGCATCCATATTTTACGAAAAATTTCCAATGTTTATATTGTTTTATGCGGAAAAAAAAGCGCTTACATTGAAACTAAAGATTCAGCATTTATTTCAATGTTTAAAAATTACTATTCTGAATATGCCATCGTAGACGATTTAACCAAGGTTAAAGATGATACTTTTTTTAAAATTGCAGCTTTTCATTTTGAATGTTCCGAAACACATATTTATCCTGCAGTTGCGCACCTTGGAAAGGAAATGCAGGTGATCGTATCCGGAGAGAATTGGTTAGATATTTCACACACCAATGCCAATAAGGGTTACGCGTTAAATATTCTTCAGCATGATTTAAATATTTCAAAAGAAGAAACCATGGTGTTTGGAGATTATAATAACGACCTAAAAATGCTGGCACTTGCCTATTATTCCTACGCTATGGAAAATGCGCATTCAAATGTAAAAAAACTCGCCAAATTTCAAACAAAAAGTAATGACAACTATGGGGTTGAATTTATACTTGAGCAAGTAATTCATTCAAAAAATTTAATTTCTAAAAAGACTTTTTAAAGGCCTCAATGATTTTTTGTGCCGCTTTTACCGGGGAAATTTTAGCGGAAATTATCTCCTTTTCCAACATTGACAACTGACTTGCAATGTCCTTTGATCCGTAAAACAAGCGTTTTAATTCTTCATTGATGTTGTTATACATCCATTGCACCTGCTGAAGATTTCTGTTCTGATGGAAATAGCCATTTTCC
>DATIRG010000429.1:0-3521 GCA_035470005.1 Lutibacter sp.
CGATTTGATTGTCTTGGGAGGATCTGCTGCGGTTGAAAAAGCAGCTCATGAAGCGGGCGTAAACATAACAGTGCCTTTTAGTGCAGGACGAGGTGACGCCACAGCTGAAATGACCGATGCTGATTCATTTGCAGATCTTGAGCCATTGCACGATGCTTATAGAAACTGGGTGAAAAAGGATTACATAGTAAAACCTGAAGAACTGATGCTTGACAGAACACAATTGATGGGGTTAACAGCTCCTGAAATGACTGTGCTTATAGGCGGAATGCGCGTTTTAGGTGCCAATTACGGAGGCTCCAAACACGGGGTATTCACACAAAAAGAAGGCATATTAAGCAACGATTTCTTTGTGAACCTTACGGATATGAATTACTCGTGGAAGCCTGTTGCCAACAATCTTTACAATATAGTGGACAGAAAAACAGGAGTAACCAAATGGACAGCCACACGTGTTGACTTGGTTTTTGGTTCAAATTCAATATTGAGAGCTTATGCTGAAGTTTATGCACAAGATGATAATAAAGAGAAGTTTGTGCACGATTTTGTAGCTGCATGGACCAAAGTGATGAACATGGATCGTTATGATCTGGCATAATTTAAGTTTCGTTTTTTAGGCTGCAAGGTCTTATAAATGAAGTTTTTAACACATTTATTAATTAGAAAAGGTGGTCCGTAAACTGGACCGCCTTTTTTTATTTCTGTTAATTTTGTAAATAAGACTTGACATTTAATTTATTTTAATTACATTTGTAAAGTAAACATTACATTAAGTCAACTATTAATTACATTATGATGAAAACAGAACGAAAAAAAAAGCTGCACCAATTGGCCGCGTGGACGTGGAGTTGGGTGGCTACCATGGCAATTGCAACCTTTGGGCCTAAGTACATTTGGGATGATCACACTGTTTTAACTGCATTGGCAGTTTCAGCAAACTTTGCCAATGGAATTTTAATGATCATCGCAAACAGAAACTTATACAATAATTTCGACGAGCTTGAACGCAAAATTCATTTAGAGTCTTTGGCTTTAACATTGGGATTGGCGGTAGTTGTTGGATTGTCATTTTCTTTGCTTGACAGCACCAAACTCATCGCTTTTACGGCAGAAATAAGCCACTTGGTGTTGTTTATTGGCGTAACTTACTTGGTTTGTATCATTGTAAATACAAGAAGATACTCATGAAAAACAGGCTAAAAGTGCTGCGTGCAGAACATAGCTTCACCCAGGAAGACTTGGCTGATATTATTGGTGTGTCCCGACAAACAATCAACGCCATTGAAAAAGAAAAATTTGACCCCAGTTTGCCAACGGCTTTCAGGATTTCAAAACTCTTTAAATTGCCCATAGAAGCTATTTTTTATTTTGAGGAAAATTGAAGTAAGCCATACTTGAGTAAATGTTCGACAAACAATTTATTTTTAATACTCTGAATTTGTTTATTTTTAAGGTAATTTAGACCGCTGTTTTAATTTAAAATAGCATCATTAATTAAATTTTAAATGGAAATACAACACAAAGACAATGGTAAAAAAGGCGCCTTTTTTATCGAACAAAACGGAGAAATTGTTGCGGAAATGACGTATGTATGGACGGGAAAGACCGGCATTATCATAGATCACACCAACGTTGATGTAAAGTTAAAAGGACAGGGAGCAGGAAAAAAACTGGTGATTAAAGCAATAGAATTTGCGCGAGCAAATGGCCTGAAAATCACGCCTCTTTGTACGTTTGCAAAAAGTGTTTTCGAGAAAGAAATCGCATTTAGGGACGTTTTATAAATACAAATAATTTAAAAACGGCTTATTCCAGTGGCGAAATTACAGTGGTATGGCAATCGGCCAAATATATTTTAATCGAGTGAACGATCTTGGATAAAGATTATCGGAGCCACATCTGCAGAAAAAAATCGATGCAGTTGCTTAATTCCCATCTGGTGCTTTGAACATCAAATGAGATGATTTAGCATCATAAAGAAAAAAACAAAAAAGGTTTCAGGATATTTTTCTTGGAACCTTTTTGATGTTCAAATTTTTTTACAACAAATATTGCTTGAGTTTCTGTACGTCAGAATTTTAGCTATATTTGCAATCGAATTTTTAAAGGTTTTTTAAAAAGCCTTAAAATTCAATTTGTCATTTGCCACAACTTCCTGACAATATTTCATCGTTTTCTATGAAAAAAAGGTAAAGTAAAATAAATTATAAATTTAATGAACAGCCCCAAAGTATGTCAAAATTGTTAGGCAAAATGCTATTGATGGTATTTTTAATTTCAACAATGATTGCATGTGTTAAAGAGGAACAGCCAATAGTTGATGATGCTTCCGTGCAGTACAGTGATTTTGAAACAGAAGTCATGAATCAGGTAAATAATTACAGAAACTCAATAGGTTTGGCTAAGTTATCCCGATTAAATTTGGTATCAAAAGAAGCAGAAACACATTCTGTTTATATGGTAAATAAGGAGGCTTTAAGTCACGATAATTTTGCTGTCAGAACTCAAAACCTGATGAATAATGCTGATGCGATAAGTATAGCAGAGAACGTGGCTTATGGGTATAAAACCGCTGCTGAATTATTAAAAAGCTGGCTAAATAGTGAGGTACATCGTCGAAAAATTGAGGAAAACAGGTACACTGATTTTGGAATTTCAGCCAAATATAACTCAAATGGAAGTTACTATGTAACCCAAATTTTTATAGAGCGTTAATAAAAAATCGTTTTAAAACCATCTTTACTATTTAAAACAGCGTGTTCCAATGGCGAAATTACGGTTGTATGGCAATTGGCCAAAAGTATTTTAGCCGAGTGAACGACGATGTATTAAAATTAACGAATACACTTCAGAAGAAATAATCAGCATCATAATTTTTTAAATTATTAACATAGTTTCGTTTATGATTAATTAATAAATTTGCCGCTATATTTAAGTCACCAAATAGAAACCAACAGACTTTTAAACTTGGTTTAACAAGTTAAAATTGAACTAAATTATGGAAATATTAATAATTATCGGACTTGTTCTGATTAATGGCGTTTTTTCAATGTCGGAAATGTCTTTGGTTTCCTCTCGAAAATTCAAATTGGAGAGTGCAAGGAAAAAAGGAAGCAATGGCGCTAAAATTGCTCTGGAACTTTCTGAAAATCCTACCAAATTTTTGTCGACCGTTCAAATTGGAATTACGCTCATCGGAATTTTATTGGGGGTTTACAGCGGTGAAAATTTGACCAATGACGTGGAGGGTTTCATCAATAAATTCGAATTTATAGCACCTTTTTCTCACAATATTGCGGTAGGTGTCATTGTTGTCTTTGTCACCTATTTAACCATTGTTTTGGGTGAATTGTTGCCAAAGCGATTGGGAATGACTTTTCCCGAGCCAATTGCTATTTTATTGGCAAAACCAATGAAAATTTTATCTGTAATTACTTCGCCATTTGTTTGGCTGCTGACAACTTCCAACAATTTGCTTTTAAAAATTCTGGGAATTAAGAAAACCACCGACAGCAAAGTAT
>DATIRG010000430.1:0-1640 GCA_035470005.1 Lutibacter sp.
CATTTAAAGGTGCGGGTTCTATTGTAACGGTTACCGCAATCGATCCAATTTGTGCGTTGCAAGCCGCCATGGACGGATTTGAAGTGAAAAAATTAGACAGTGTTGTAGGAAATGCTGATATCATTATCACCACAACAGGAAATAAAGACATTGTTATTGCCCGTCATTTTGAAAAAATGAAAGATAAAACCATCGTTTGTAATATCGGTCATTTTGATAATGAATTGGATATGGCTTGGTTGAATAAAAACTACGGACATACGAAAGTTGAAATCAAACCTCAGGTTGATAAATATACGATTGGTGAAAATGAAATTTTAATTTTGGCAGAAGGCCGTTTGGTGAATTTAGGTTGTGCAACCGGACATCCAAGTTTTGTAATGAGCAATTCATTCACAAATCAAACCTTGGCGCAATTGGAATTGTGGAACAATAAAGAAGCTTATGAAAACCAAGTATATATGTTGCCAAAACATTTAGATGAAAAAGTGGCACGTTTACATTTGGCTAAAATTGGTGTTGAATTGGAAACTTTACGTGAAGACCAGGCGAAATATATTGGTGTAACCGTGGAAGGACCTTACAAACCTGATTATTACAGATATTAATAAGAAAATTTTGCAAATAAAAAGCCTCCCAATTTTGAGAGGCTTTTTGCAATTTCCCATAACTAACAAAAAACATTCTGTTTTTCTTTTTCTCATATCAAATTTAAGATAAGCATCGTTAAAAAATAAGGGGATTAACCCTGAATAAAAAAGGGGATATTTCCCCTTTTTTTATTTTCAAATGATATTGTTAAGCCATCATTTTTTCTAAACCATTACCCCAACCAGCCTTCCCGGTCCAAACTTCGGTATTGAATAGCTTCAGAAATGTGCACGGTTGAAATTTCAGGAATACCTTCTAAATCGGCAATGGTTCTGGCAACTTTTAAAATCCGGTCGTAAGCTCTGGCTGATAAATTTAAGCGTTCCATCGCATTTTTTAGCAATATGCTGCATTCCGGCAACAACTTGCAATATTTTCTGATTTGCTTCACGCTCATTTGCGCGTTGTGATGCACATTTCCATATTCCGTAAAACGTTGAGTTTGAATTTCCCTTGCTTTGGTAACGCGTTTTCTGATTTCGGTGCTTGGTTCGCTGAGCTGTTCTTCCGAAAGTTTTTCAAAAGGAACAGGATTCACTTCAATATGAATATCAATTCTATCCAAAAGAGGCCCCGAAATTTTGCTGAGATAGCGCTGCATTTCAAAAGGCGAGGAGGTTTTAGGCGAATCAGGATCGTTAAAATAACCGCTTGGAGACGGATTCATACTTGCCACCAACATAAAACTGCTGGGATAAGTCACCGAAAATTTAGCCCGTGAAATAGTAATTTCCCGGTCTTCCAAAGGCTGACGCATCACTTCTAAAACAGTGCGTTTAAATTCGGGCAATTCATCCAAAAACAACACGCCATTATGAGCCATGGAAATTTCTCCCGGTTGCGGATATTGTCCACCGCCAACTAGTGCGATGTCCGAAATTGTATGATGCGGTGAGCGAAACGGTCGCTGGCACATTAGGCCACTATCTTTTATTTTTCCTACAACAGAATGTATTTTTGTGGTTTCCAGGGCTTCCTGCATCGTCATT
>DATIRG010000431.1:0-1770 GCA_035470005.1 Lutibacter sp.
AGGATTTTAAAGGCTTTTATATTGCTGGAGGTTCTAAACCGCTGACATGGGATTTTTCTAATTTGGAAGAAAATAATTTGGAACTTTTTGACAAAGATGGTGACGGTATTTATGAAATTACATTGCTGTTAAATCCTTATGATACTAGCAAAATTGATTTAAAAACCTGGGAATTGTCGCAAGATATTGCCAAAAAACCCACTTATGCTTCAGATCAGCCCATCGTAGATGCGCTTTATAACCTGTCTTTAGAAGAATCACTGTTGGCCATAGAGCCAGACAGCACTTTTAGAACCGGCGCTAAATGGGAAGGTGTCTGGACCAGAGACATCAGTTACAGCATTGTGCTGGCTTTTGCTTATTTAGAACCAGAAGTTGCCAAAATAAGTTTAATGAAGAAAGTAAAGAGAAACAGAATTATTCAAGATACCGGATCCGGCGGCGCTTGGCCTGTTTCATCCGACAGAACAACCTGGGCATTGGCAGCATGGGAAGTTTATAAAACTACAGGCGATAAAAATTGGCTTAAAAAAGCTTATGAAATCATCAAAAATAGCGTGGATGATGACAATAAAGTAATCAGTTCAAAAGAAACAGGCTTGTATTCAGGTGAGTCCTCTTTTCTTGATTGGAGAGAACAAACTTACCCAAAATGGATGTCGAATATGGATATCTATGTCTCCCAAAATTTAGGAACCAATGTTGTTCATTATCAAACCCATATTATTTTATCTAAAATGGCTAAGTTGCTGGGTGAACCGGCAGAAAAATATGAAGCCATTGCAACCACCATTAAAAATGGGATAAATGAACAACTATGGATGGAAGATAAAGGGTACTATGCACAATACTTGTACGGAAGACATCATTTAATTCCTTCAAAAAGGTATGAAGCACTGGGAGAAGCACTGGCCGTTATATTTGATGTTGCCAATGAATCACAAAGCAAATCAATTATTGAAAAATCACCATTAACTGAATTTGGGGCGACTTGTATTTATCCTCAAATTCCAAATATTCCGCCTTATCACAATGATGGAATATGGCCTTTTGTACAATCGTACTGGAATATAGCCGCCGCAAAAGCAGGAAATGAAAAGGTGCTAAATCACGGGTTGGCCTCTATTTACAGAGCTGCCGGTTTATATTTG
This sequence comes from Lutibacter sp., assembly GCA_035470005.1. Lineage (GTDB taxonomy): Bacteria > Bacteroidota > Bacteroidia > Flavobacteriales > Flavobacteriaceae > Lutibacter. Next base: position 1,152 of record DATIRG010000431.1, read on the forward strand.
AGCAATTATGAAAATATGGTGGCTTATACAGGAGATTTTGAAGGAACAGAAATAAATTCACATCGCATGTTGTGGAGTATGGCCGGTAATTTGGCCATGGTGTATCGTGTATTTTTGGGTATGGAGTTCGAAGAAGACGGAATTCTATTCAATCCTGCAATTCCTAAAAATTATGGCGGAAATAAAAGCTTGAAAAATTTCAAATATCGGAAAGCTATTTTAAACATTGAAGTTGAAGGATTTGGCAATAAAATCGCTTCCATACATTTAGATGGCAGCAAATTGGCAAATGCTAAAATACCCGGCACAATCGAAGGTGAGCATCATATCAAAATTAAGATGATGAACAATGATTTTTCATCAGGCAAAATTAATTTGGTTCAAAATAAGTATTCACTCAGTAATCCCATCGTTAAATTGCTTGGCAATACTTTGTCGTGGAATTCAATTAAAGGAGCGACTTCCTATAATATTTATGAGAATGGCAAAGTCATTAAAACCATAAAATCAACATCCTATTCAATTGATTTAAATCTGTCTAAAGAATATATGGTAAGTGCCGTTGATGCCGATAAATTTGAATCATTTGTCAGTGAGCCTATTTTTATTTCAGAAAAAC
>DATIRG010000432.1:0-7489 GCA_035470005.1 Lutibacter sp.
GCGCTTGTTCTTTTTGCGCGTTTTCTTTTATTTTTCGCTGGATAATACCTTCTTTTAGTTGGGTTAAAAATCCGCCGCCTTTTTCAATTTCCTTAAAAACAGCCAACGCTTTTTCGGCTAGCTGCTTGGTGATGGATTCAATATAATAGGAATCCGTGGCAAAATGTTGGGCTTGTTTAAAATAACTTTCTTCTTTTAAAATCAGCAATTGGTTTCGCGCAATGCGATCTCCAAAATCATTGGAATCGTGAAATACCATATCATAAGCACAATTTGAAATGGTGTTTGCACCGCCTAAAATGGCGCTCATACTTTCGGTGGTGGTGCGCAGCATATTTACGTTATAATCGTAAATGGTTTTATTGCGCAAACTTGGTTCGGCAAATATAATGGCGTTGGCATTGGTATCGTATTGGCTCAGCATTAAATTGTACACGTATTTAAAAGCCCTGATTTTCGAAATTTCGAAGAAATAATTGTTGCCGACAGCAAAATTAAATTGAATTTTTTGTGCGATTTCTGCACCAAATCGGGTTAAATATTCGTTGGCAACTGCCAAGGCATAAGCAACTTGCTGTACGGTATTTGCGCCGGCATTTTGATAAATATCGGCATTGATGCCCAGTATAAATGCATTTGGATGTTTAGAAACGATCGTTTCTAACGTTTTAAAATCGTCATTTAAGGATTTGTACCAATTTCCTGTTCTTGCCAGCTTTCCTATAATATCAATATTGTAAAAAACTGTTTCATGCTTTAATAACTCGGCAAGTTCATCAATAAAGGCTTCGGATAAATAATCAAAATGAAAATGAAATTCAATTTTTTTATCCAACAGGTTTTTAAATAACAATTCGGTATTGAACGGTTTTTTTGCCATAAACTTTACCGAATCGGCGCCTTTGTTGGTGGCGTCGATGGCTTTTAGGTTTGCATCAATTTCGTCTGAAACAACGATTTTTTGACAGATTTTAAAATCTTCCTTCGAAAGCGGAATGTTTAGTTTTTCGAAATCGTCTGCGTGGTAAAAAGGTTTTATGGTAATGCCTTCATTGGTTTTGGTGAGAAGGGTTTCGTTGTAATCGGAACCTTTTAAGTCGACCTGAATTTTTTGTTTCCAGGCCGCAGCCGAAACTGGCGGAAATTCTTGTGTAATAAAACTGCTCATATTAAAGGTATATGAAACAAAAATCGGAAATATAAGTCAGATGAACACGCTACGGACTTATTAATTTGCTAAATACTTATAGTTATTCCTTAGGAATCGTATCATATTCAATGATAAAAATTTCTTCAGTTTCTTTCTTCATTTTATATTGTTCCCTTGCAAATTTCTCCAACTCCACACGGTCATTGTGTTTGTCTATAAAAAATTTGTCGGAGTCAATTTGCGATTTGTAATAGTCACTTTCACTTTTAAGCTTGTCAATTTCCTTGTCAAATTCCCGGTGGTTCACCCACGAATTTTCATCAAAAAAAATCATCCAAACAACAAATATTGCAAGTATCATTACGTAGCGGTTCGTAATAATCTTAACAAAGGGTTTGTTTTTAATTTGCTTTAAAGTCATCAACTAAAGTTTGTGGCTTATTACGGTTCTAACAATATCAATGGCAACCGTATTGTAACGGTCATTTGGAATAATAATATCGGCATAATTTTTTGTTGGCTCTATAAACTGCTGATGCATAGGCTTTAACGTAGTCTGATAGCGATCCAGCACTTCAGTAATATTACGGCCGCGCTCTTCAATATCGCGTTTTACGCGTCGTATCAAACGTTCATCCGTATCAGCGTGCACAAATATTTTAATATCGAATAAATCGCGCAATTCTTTGCTGTTAAAAATAAGGATTCCTTCAACAATAATCACTTTTCTCGGATGCGTAATTAACGTGTCGGCGGTGCGGTTGTGCGTCACAAAAGAATAAACAGGCTGTTCAATAATTTCGCCATTTTTTAATCGCTTTAAATGGTCGACCAACAAATCAAAATCGATGGCTTTCGGATGGTCAAAATTAATTTTTGTTCGCTCTTCGTAAGACAAGTCGTTGGTGACGTTGTAGTAGGAATCTTGCGAAATCACGCAAACTTCATCCGTAGGCAATTCGTGTATAATTTGATTCACAACGGTTGTTTTTCCGCTTCCAGTTCCACCGGCAATTCCAATTATCAGCATCTAAATCAGTAATTTTAAATTCGTTCAAATTTAATCAATATAAAATAGCAAAAAACAGATTTAAATAATATTTTGAATACCGTTTAAAATTTATACTATTTTAAGCCTCATCGCTTTTTCTGTGGGCGTTCCCCTGCGGGTCAGGCTTTCCGCTTCAAACTTTTTTCATCGCTAAAAAAGCGAAGAAAAAAAGGTTTTTCACTGCAATCCCTAACGCTTAGAATTAATAATTAATAATCATCTCCCATTTCTCGCCAGAAACTTTTTCAATATTAGAGCCGACAGAGGGGCTTCCTTCGACTTCGTCTGTCTACGGACAGCCTGCGCTCTGGATAAACTTCTCGCCAGAAACTTTTTCAATATTAGAGCCGACAGAGGGGCTCGAACCCACGACCTGCTGATTACGATTCAGCTGCTCTACCAACTGAGCTATGTCGGCATTAATTGCACCAATCTAAAATGCACTGTTAAAAAAATAGTAGGATTAAATTTACGGAATAATTTAAAGATTTGAAATAAAAAACCTCTTCGTTTTGAAGAGGCTTCTTGGAGCCGATAGAGGGACTTCCCGCGACTGCGCTCGGGATAAACTTCTCGTCCTTTTTTACAATTTAAAATTTGTTCAATAAAAAAGCCTCTTCGTTTTGAAGAGGCTTCTTGGAGCCGATAGAGGGACTCGAACCCACGACCTGCTGATTACAAATCAGCTGCTCTAGCCAGCTGAGCTACATCGGCTTTTGTGTGTGCAAATTAAATTACTTTAAAAGTAATAAGCAACTATTTCCATACTTTTTTTCAAATTAATTTTCATTTAATTGGTATTAAGGAAATTGAATTATGAAACGCTATTTTTTGGCAATAAAAAAGGGCAACGCTATCTAAATACCATTGCCCAATTTAATATATTGGTTTTAAAGTGCGTTTTTTAAAATTATTTATCCAGTAATTTTGGAACTTCATCGCTTCCCGGTAATTTTTTTTGGTCTTTTTTCTTCATCACATTTTCTACCACTTTAAATATGCGTTGTTTAAGTTCTTTATATTTATTTATGTAGCCATTGACTTCTTTTTCTAATTTTTTATGGCTTTCTAAGTAATTTTGGTTACTTGTTACGCTTTCGTATTTAATTAATTCTGCAAGAATTTTATTTTGGCTATTGATAACTTCCAACAAGGTGGTTCCAATATTTTTTTGAACAGATATTTGTTTAACGGAATCCTCAATTTTTTTGTGCAAACCCGCTGCCAAAAAATCGATGTAATTTTCGCTTAGCAAATGTTCCAAAAAACGTATTTCGTCTTTGATTAAATTGATTTCAGAGACCCATAGTTTGGTGTCATGATGCAATTCATCAGTACTTTTTTCTCGGCCAAACCAATCTTTTTTAATTTTTGTTTTCATCTTTTTACGGAATTAAATTTTATAGCTGCGGTAAACAGTCTGCTAACTTGTTTTAAAGTTAAGGGCTAAAACTGAAAAATTAGTTGATATCCATCAGTTTTTAAATTTTTAGTTTTCTGTTGTAAATGATTAATTGATAAGGCCATTTATGTATTCAAATATTCGAATTTTTAAATTTTTGTAGTGTTTCATATACATAAAAACTTCTTCCGCCAGTTTTTCATATTCAACCAGGTATAAATGATCGGGATCCAGCGCCTTGGTTTCTTCACTTTCCAATAATTTTTTGTCATAATTGTTAATTTCGACAAGAATATTGTTTTTAGCCTGTTCAAAATTATCAAGTTCCAAAATAAATAATTGTAGTCGTTCATACAAATTTGGTATGGTTGCAGAAAACGGATAGGCTTTAATAAGCCTTTTTATAAACGCCAATTCTATATTGATAAAAGCATATTCTGATGTCCACAAGGAAATATTGTATAACAATTCCTCGATGGTTTTATCCTTGGAAAATGATTTGTAAATGATGTTCGATTCCATTTCTGAAGGTTTTTAATTCATAGCTAAGTAATTCATTATAAGTTTCATGAAAAATGATATATATCAAACGATGATTAAAAAATCTGACCATAAATCATTAAAAAATTAAATATTTTCATTGTTTTTTGCAATTTTTATCCGCAAATGAATCTATTTATGAGCATCACTTCAAATCATTGAAAAATATCATGAAACTTCAAAAATGAAATCCTTTAAGATTGAGCAAAATCATTTTTTAAATTATAAACAAATTATAGCTTTATGTGAATCATAAATAATATGGTCATGAAAAAATTACTCATTTTAATTGTTTGCCTCAGCATTCATTCGGTTGCTTTTTCACAAATTTTTAGCGAGATTGATGAGGTTTATCCTTTCCATGGCGATTTTGCAGCCATAAAAAAGGGAAATCAGTGGGCTTTTATTGACAAAGAAGGGAAAAAGACCATCGATTTCAGGACTGATTTGGTATTGACCAACAGGTTAAATTCAATAAACAAAATAATATCATATCCGGTTTTTAATGATGGCAGGTGTTTAATCAAAAAATTAAAAGGCGACACTTATTACTATGGTTTTATCAATGAAAAAGGCGTTGAAATTATTAAACCGCAGTTTTTAAATGCCTCAAATTTTTCAAATGGTTATGCCATTGTTGTGCTGTCATCAAAGGATTCCATCGGTTTTAACTATGTGCTTAAAAAACCTATAGTGTCCAATTATTTGGAAGAATATGTGATTGACACTTCCGGAGAATTGGTAAAATATTTATACAATCCAAGAAAAGATGTACCTGCCAACCACAAAAATGGTTTACCGATCATCGAATCGAAGTTTATTGCACCCAAATTGGTTGCGGTAAAAACCAAAAACAAAAAATGGGAAATACATCAGTTTTAACTTAAAAAATATGCGTTATGGCACTTAATTTTAATCAATTCGCAAAAGAAGGCAATGCATTTTTGAAGGAATTTGCAAAAAAAATAAATATGCCTAATGATACTGATAAGGCAGGAAGAATTTTATCCTCTATCTTACACGGACTTCGAGAAGTGATCACCACAGAAGAATCGTTGCAGTTAATTTCTCAGTTTCCAATGTTTTTAAAAGCGGTTTATGTGAACAAATGGACAACTCGCAAAAAAGTAAGAGTGAAAACCATGACCGATTTTATTGATTTAATTCGGGAATTGGATGGGGTCACTTCTTTAAACGATTTTGAATCGGAAGAAGTTGCGGAAAATTATATCAATTCAACATTTATGATGTTGCGCAAATACGTTTCTTTAGGTGAATTGGAGGATATTAGAACGGTACTTCCAAAAGAATTGAAATCCATTGTTTACCAAAACGTGATGTTCTAGTAAAATCTAAAATTTAAGTTATGAAGAGTGGTGTGCAATCGTTTAAGGAAGTTGATATTGACATTGGTGATGTGCTTTTAAAAGGAAATTTAAGACTTTCGGAAGAGCCAAAAGGAATCATACTATTTTCGCATGGAAGCGGAAGCAGCAGGCTGAGCATCAGAAATAATTATGTGGCAAGTTTGCTGTTTGAGCAAGGTTTTTCCAGTTTGCTTTTCGACTTATTGACTGCCAAGGAAGATATAATTTACGAAAATCGTTTTGATATTGAATTGCTGACCGAACGATTGGTGAAAGTCACAAAATGGATGATGAATTATGAAGAAACAAAAAAATTGCCCATCGGATATTTTGGCGCCAGTACCGGAGCGGCGTCTGCATTAAGCGCTGCCGCCCAAATGGGAAATACAATAAAAGCAGTCGTTTCAAGAGGTGGCCGACCAGATTTGGCCATGCCAGTTTTAAAGGACATAAAAACACCAACGCTTTTAATTGTAGGCGGCGACGATGATGTGGTAATTGAATTGAATAGAAAAGCAAAAGCAGCTATAAATGGCGTTTGTGAATTAAAAATTGTTGAAGGTGCTACGCATTTGTTTCCGGAAGCGGGAAAACTTGAAATTGTGGCTAAACTTACTGCAGATTGGTTTGACAAGTATTTAATAAAGGAAGCTAAAAAGGTGCGAGATGTTTACAAATAGGGAAGAAGCCGGCAAATTGCTGGCCAACAAATTAATAAATTATAAGAACAATAAGGAGGTTGTTATTGTCTCAATTCCGAGAGGCGGCGTTCCTGTTGGGTATGAATTAACTAAAAAACTAAATGCGCCATTAGAAATTGTGCTTTCAAAAAAAATTGGGCATCCTTTCAATAAAGAATATGCCATCGGCGCCGTTACTTTGGAAAACAGTATTTTAAGCGATGCCTCAAAAGAAGTTTCTCCCGTTTACATTTATGATGAAACCGAAAATGTGAGGGCTTTATTAAAGCTACGCCATCATTTGTATTATGGAGAAAACAAGCCATTGTCACTAAAGGACAAAATAGTTATTTTGGTTGATGATGGCATCGCCACGGGAAATACGGTTATTTCTTGCATACAATTGATTCAGCTTAAAAAACCTTCAAAAATAATTGTTGCCTTACCCGTTGCTCCAAATTCCTCTTTGAGAAAAATACGTGAAATGTCTGAAGTTAACGAAGTGATTTGCTTATCGACTCCCGTAAATTTTCAGTCTGTCGGACAGTTTTATGAGGAGTTTGACCAGGTAAACGACAATGAAGTTATCGAAATCTTGAAAAAAGCGAACGAGACCTTTAGTTTGAAAAAATCAAAATGACACCAAGATTATTGACAGTCTCAACACACAAATCTAACAACTCCTTATAAATAGTGCTTCATTTCACTTTTGCGTTTTTGCAGTTGCTTGTCTATATCGCGTAGGGTTTCATCAGTGGCAGCTTCAAAACTTTCTTCATCAGAAAAAGCAAATATTCTTGGTCCGGGAAGACTTAACCTTATTTCGCAAATTTTTCCTTTTCCTTTTGTGTCTGGTTCTAATTTATAAAAAACATCGGCTCTTATAAGCCATTCATATTTTTCTGACATTTTAATTAATCGTTTAATCACAAATGATTCCACTGCTTCACTTTTTGGCACTCGGACAAATTGAATTTTAATTTCCATAATAATTAATTTTAAATTAAAATGATATCGACGATTAAAGATATTCAATGCGGCGGCCATTGCCAATGATATATATCAAACGCAGGTTGATTTTATCAACATTTACTTGATTAATTTATCGATAAAACGCTATAAATTTCAATTATAGTGAATGTTTTGGACAAAAGAATTACAGGTTTGCCAAAACTTTTTTCAGTTTATCTCCAATTTCCAAGGCTATTGGCGCTAATGATTCATTTACAACGGCTTGCATTGAAATAATGGGATTGATGGCGGAAACTTCAATAATTCCCTGTTCTTTTTCCTGGACAA
>DATIRG010000433.1:0-2733 GCA_035470005.1 Lutibacter sp.
AAAATATTTACGCCCATCGTTGTTGTGACACTGTTAATTTTTCTGATTGCCATCATTTACACAGGGAAAAACCCCTACAACGACCGCAATTTTTTATTAATATTCAATGCATTATTGATCGGCGTTATGGCCATCATTCTATTTTCCGTAACCGCGGCAACCAAAAACGCCAACCAAAAACTGAACCTGTTGTTTTTATTCGGACTTTCCGCACTCACCATTATTTTAAATGGCATCGCGCTTTCGGCCATCGCATTCCGCTTGGTGGAATTCGGAATAACGCCCAACAGAATTGCTGTTTTAGGTGCCAATTTATTGATATTCATCAACCTCATTTTAGTGGCGCATAAATTATTTTTGATCCTGAGAGCAAAATCCGAAGTGCAAAAAGTTGAAAATGTAATCGCATTTTTTATCCCTATTTATGGTATTTGGACAGCTTTGGTGACGTTTCTTTTTCCGCTGCTTTTTAATTTTAAATAACAAGATTCCTGTCATAAAAGTGTTGCGATACGTAGTTTTGCGCGAAAAATAATCATAATTGTTTGGGCCAGCCCGCCTTTTTGGTGGGCGTTTCCCTGCGGGTCAGGCTATCACTACTCGCGTCCCGAAAAAACGGGAGCGCTCAAACAATAGTTCTATCCTTAACGCAATTAATTTAAAATTCATAACCTGCCTGCCGGCAAGGCAGGTTCAAAATTAAAATTGAGCGCTGTGCATGTGATTTCCAAAATATTACTTAAATTTATGAGATAAATATTTGGGAATTTCTCACAGATTTAAACTTTTCTTAGCGTATATAAAGGATTTTGTTAAAAACGAATCGTTGTGTTTATTAGCAAATAGCCTTTTTTTTGCTTCGCTTAATAGAAATATATTGCTGTGACAATTATAAATTTATTTTATGATTATATAGATTTTATAGTTTAAATTTATATGAAAATATGATTTCAAATATGTTAATTTGTATAGTTACAAAATTTAAATTATTAAAAATATGGAAAATAGCAAAGCAACTAATGGAGGCGGTAAGTGCCCGTTTGTTCACGGAGCCAACACTGAGGTAAGTAACACGGTAATGGATTGGTGGCCAAAAGCACTAAATTTAGACATCTTACATCAACATGACACCAAAACAAATCCCTTGGGTGCCGATTTTAACTATGCTGAAGAATTCAAAAAACTGGATTTAGAGGCAGTAAAAACGGACTTAAAAGCATTAATGACAGACAGCCAGGACTGGTGGCCGGCAGATTGGGGACACTATGGCGGTTTGATGATACGTATGGCCTGGCATGTTGCAGGAACCTATAGAATTTCTGATGGACGCGGTGGAAGCAATACCGGAAATCAGCGTTTTGCGCCGCTAAACAGCTGGCCAGATAACGTAAACCTTGACAAATCACGCAGATTGTTATGGCCAATCAAGAAAAAATACGGCAATAAACTTTCGTGGGCCGATTTATTCATTTTAGCCGGTAATATGGCCTATGAATCGATGGGATTAAAAACATTTGGATTTGCTGGAGGACGTCAAGATATTTGGCATCCCGAAAAAGATATTTACTGGGGATCAGAAAAAGAATGGCTGGCAGAAACTAAAAATCGTTATGACAATGATGAAAATCGTGATACGCTAGAAAATCCTTTGGCCGCAGTTCAAATGGGACTCATCTACGTAAATGCAGAAGGAGTGGACGGTATTCCAAACCCTTTGAGAACTGCCCAGGATGTGCGCACTACTTTTAAGCGTATGGCGATGAATGATGAGGAAACTGTTGCACTTACTGCTGGTGGACATACTGTTGGTAAATGCCACGGTAATGGTGATGCTACAATTTTAGGCCAAAGCCCCGAGGGAGCAAATTTGGAAGATCAAGGTTTTGGCTGGATGAATCCCACAAGGAAAGGAAATGCCGAAGATACTGTTTCAAGCGGACTTGAAGGTTCATGGACCACAAATCCTACCCGATGGGACAATGAGTATTTTAATTTATTGTTCAAATATGATTGGGAACTAAAGAAAAGTCCGGCAGGCGCGTGGCAATGGGAGCCTGTTAATATTGCGGAAGAGGATAAACCATTTGATGCCCACATTCCAAACCTTCGCCGTAACCCAATTATGACCGATGCTGATATGGCCTTGAAAATGGATCCTGAATACCGAAAAATTTCAGAGCGTTTTCACAAAGACCAAGAATATTTTACGGAAGTTTTTGCCAGAGCCTGGTTTAAATTGACCCACCGCGATCTTGGTCCTAAAACACGTTATATAGGTCCCGATGCACCTCAAGAAGATTTAATCTGGCAAGACCCTGTACCTGCAGTTACTTATACTTTGAGCGAATCGGAAATTGTCGATTTAAAACAAACCTTATTAAACAGCGGATTGTCCAAAACAGAACTTATCAATACGGCTTGGGACAGCGCAAGAACGTTTAGAGGATCAGACTACCGAGGCGGAGCAAACGGAGCCAGAATTCGTTTGGCACCTCAAAAAGACTGGGCAGGAAATGAGCCTGAGCGTTTACAAAAAGTATTGAACAAACTGACTGAAATTCAATCTGGTTTGCATAAAAAAGTAAGTATAGCCGATTTGATTGTCTTGGGAGGATCTGCTGCGGTTGAAAAAGCAGCTCATGAAGCGGGCGTAAACATAACAGTGCCTTTTAGTGCAGGACGAGGTGACGCCACAGCTGAAATGACCGATGCTGATTCATTTGCAGATCTTGA
>DATIRG010000434.1:0-5621 GCA_035470005.1 Lutibacter sp.
AATCCGTCTTTGTTAGGCAAAATATTTTCTTTCGGAATCTTTACATTGTCAAAAATCAATTCTCCGGTTGCAGAGGCGCGTAACGACCATTTGTTATGTGTTTCAGGTGTTGAAAATCCGGCCATACCGCGTTCCACCAACACACCTTTAATTCTTCCTTCTTCATTTTTGGCCCATACAACGGCAACATCGGCAAAAGGCGCATTTGATATCCACATTTTGGCGCCGTTCAGCAAATAATGATCACCCATATCTTTAATATTGGTGGTCATTCCGCCTGGATTGGAACCGTGATCGGGCTCAGTCAATCCAAAACAGCCCAAAAGTTCACCGCTTGCCAGTTTTGGCAAATATTTTTGTCGTTGCGCTTCGTTGCCGTATTTCCAGATAGGATACATCACCAGAGATGATTGCACCGAAGCCGTTGAACGAACACCCGAATCACCGCGTTCAATTTCTTGCATAATCAATCCGTACGAAATTTGATCCAGTCCGGCACCGCCGTATTCTTCGGGAATATAAGGTCCGAAAGCACCGATTTCAGCCAATCCGGAAATGATGGATTTTGGAAATTTTGCATCTTGCGCAGCTTCTTCAATAATTGGGGAAACGGCTCTTTTCACCCATTCTCTTGCAGCATTGCGCACTAAAATGTTTTCTTCCGTTAACAATTCATCCAATTGATAATAATCCGGAGCCTGAAATAAATCTTGTGACATTTGGTTTTATATTTTGTTGAACACAAATTTAGCAATTAAAATCTTTTATTCCCTACATTTGTGTTGATGAAATTTACACTTGGAAAGGACGAAAAATTAAAAAGCCGCAAATTAATTGAACACCTGTTTGCGGAAGGAAAACGCGTAAAATCATTTCCTTTGCAGTTGATTTATCTGCAAATCAGCCACGATTCGGAGTTTCCCGTAAAAGTCGGATTTTCAGTGCCAAAACGGGTGGTAAAACTTGCGGTTGACCGAAACAGGATTAAAAGGATGATGCGCGAAGTGTACCGAAAAAACAAATATTTAATTGCTGAAAATATAAAGGAACCCTATATTTTTATGCTGATTTATACCGATAAAGCGGAACCAAAATATACCGATTTAGAGGAAATGTTTAAAAAGGTTTGTGTCAAATTTTTAAGTAAAATTGAAGAAGATGGGCAAAATTAAAAAATGGGCCATAGGTGTTTTTGTTGGATTGACACTTTTGGTGACCACCGCATTTCAATCCGACTTTTTTGAAATCGCCAAACAAATAGACATTTACACCACCTTGTTTAAAGAACTCAATATGTATTATATTGATGAAGTGAATCCGGCTAAATTGTCGAATAAAGCGATCAGTTCCATGCTCGAAAGTTTGGATCCTTACACGCGTTATTACGACGAACAGGGCGTTGAAGATGCCCGAATTGCCGCCACCGGTGAATATGGGGGAATTGGCGTTGTGACCCGCTATAAAAACAACAATTTAACCATTCGCGAACTGCTTAAAAATTCACCTGCGGAAAAGGCAGGAATCAAGCCGGGCGACAAAATTTTAAAAATCAATAAGATTGAAGTCAGGGATTTTGATGAAACCGGAGTTGCCGCATTGCTAAACGGCTTGCCAAACACCAAAGTTAACCTTCAAATTGAACGTCAGAACAAAAAAATGGAACTGTCGGTAGTTCGTGAAAAAATTACGGTAAATCCGGTTCCTTATTATACGATGCTGGCCAATGAAGTTGGCTATATTTCTTTCACCACTTTCAATGAAAAAGCGTCATTCGAAGTTAAAAAAGCTTTTTCAGACCTTAAAGAACAAGGAATGAAAAAACTGATTATTGACGTGCGCGGAAATCCGGGCGGATTGCTCAACGAAGCGGTTTCCATTGCCAATTTTTTTATTCCGAAGGATAAAATTGTGGTAACCACAAAAGCGAAGATTGAAAAATGGAGCGACACGTTTAAAACATTGCAGGCGCCGATGGATTTGGAAATTCCCATCGCCATTTTAATCAACAACCGTTCTGCTTCGGCTTCGGAAATTTTGGCGGGTTCATTGCAGGATTATGATCGGGCAGTCATTATCGGCGAACGTTCTTTTGGCAAAGGTTTGGTGCAGCGTTATTTGCCGCTGTCATATGGAACGCAATTGAAAATTACCATTTCCAAATATTACACGCCAAGTGGCCGCTGCATTCAGGAATTGGATTATACCAATACCGACGAAAAAGGCAATGTTCCAAAATTTACCAAAAGTACAGAAACCTATAAAACGGAAAAAGGAAGAACCGTTTATGGCGGCGGCGGTATTTTTCCCGATGTTGAAATTGAAAAACCAACAACCACAAAAACTACCAAAACCCTGTTGAATTCCGACGCGTTTTTTAATTTCGCCACACAGTATTTTTATGAAAACCCAACAATTGCAGAACCTTCAAAATTTAAGTTGGCGGATTCAGATTATGTGTCGTTTAAAAGTTATTTAGGTAAATATCAGGCTGCTTTTGAAACAAAAACGGAAGCCGAATTTAAAAAGGCATTGGAAACAGCTTCCGCAGAAAATTTAAACGGGAATAGTTCAAAAGGCTATTCGGAACTTTTAGCAGCGATTCAACAAGAAAAATTCAAGGAATTGGATAAAAATAAGGAAGAAATTATTAGTGAATTGTCGGAAGAAATCATCAAACGCTATTATTATTCCGAAGGCGTTTATCAGCAAAAAGCAATCTTCGACCCGGTTATTTTAAAAGCGGTTTCCATATTGAACAATGAGACAGCATATCAAAAAATAATTGGGCAAACGGGTAAATAGCCGTTAAGAAAAAAGAGAAGAGAATAGAGAAAAGTGACTAAAAAATTATTGGACGGTAAACAGTTTCAGTTTTCATTCAATAAAATTTAAATTATTTTATTGAATGAGGTTACTTAGCGGAGCCGAAGAAACAAATTAAAGATTAAACGATTAAACAGTACCTTTGCCCATGAAAACCAAACCATGAAACGAGCCTAACAAATTTTGAGACAAAGAGGAATGATTAATGGCGAACAGCAGCTGTACCAATAAAAAATAAAATATAACAGATGAAAAATTCAAGAATAAAAGAAAGAACGCGCGCACAGGAATCATCAGGTGCCATCGAGCGTTTATATATTTCCATGCGACACATATTTACCCGGGGATTTTACAAACCTATGGGAATTTCGGGGGATACTTTAAGGGAATCTTTATTATTGCTTCGACCTGAAATTTACGGAACCATTGCAGAGGAAAAAGTGGAGTTAAACGGCTTGATTTATGTGATTGAAAGGCTTCCTGTTGGTATTGAAGAATGCCAGTTTATCAATTTAACTTCCGAAGAAGGCTACGGAAAATCGCATTTTAAAGCCATCGTTCCGCCAAAAAGAAGAAGAAATTGTTACCGAATAGACAAAGACCAAATGAATATTGAGGTGACCCGCGGAAGGTCGGAAATCTACGATGTGTTAACGCATTTAACTTTTTTATTCATTGAATCCCACAAAATAGCCGACAAAGTGTTGATCAACGAGGCCAATGAAACCAATAGAGAATGGAAAAAACTGGAAGAAGTTGTGTTGAACAATGTCAAATTGTCAAGAGATGAACGCGACATTCTGTTGGCGCATTTGGCAAGTATTTTAGGACGAACTTTTGAAGAAACCCAATTGGTGCACGCCATTTTGGAGGAAAAAAACAATCCTGACCGGTTTTTTCAAATTATTTTTTGGCTTGGAAGTTTGGCCCTCAATGAAAGAATTCACGACTTAAAAAGAACCATCACTTTTAGTCCGGTGTTGCGCGAACGAATCGGACATCATATTTATGGCGAAATTTGGGCTAACAATGTGAAAGATGTTTTGATGGAAAAAAACCTGATGGAACGTCCAATCCATATTATCAGTGCCAATATGCACAGCGTGATGAATTCCATTTATGCGCCGGTGGTGTTGCCAAAACAGATAAAAGACAATGACAATATTAGTTTGTTTGAATTGTTAAGCGATCCTGAAAATGAAGATTTACGATCCCAGGTGGAAATTTATGCGTCAAAAAACGGACTGATTCAAATAAAGGACACTTCAGGAACGTATATTGATGTTCAAATTATTGATACAGAGAAAATAGACCTTAGCAAAACGAATTATCAATTTGAAAACACCCTGGAAACCGATCAAAAACCGGTGCTCATTGTGATGGATTATGCTTTTGGTGAGCAGGCTTATGAAACGATGGATGAGTTGTTGAAACCTTATACGGATGAAAATGGCAAAAACCACCATTTAAATGTGGAATCGGTTTCAATTATGGGTAAAGCCGGAATTTTAGAAGGCGGAAAAGGGGATATTATGATTCCTTCTTCCCATATTTTTGAAGGTACAGCCGACAATTATCCTTTTAAAAACCAGCTTAAAAAGAAAATGTTTGAAGGTTGTGGTGTAGATGTGTATACCGGCGCTATGGTGACGGTTTTGGGAACATCGCTTCAAAACAAGGATATTTTGAAATTCTTTTACAATTCTACATGGAAAGTGACCGGACTTGAAATGGAAGGGGCGCATTACCAAAAAGCCATTCAGGCGGCTTCAAAAATCAGGGGAAATATTTCTGAGAATGTGAAGGTTCGTTATGCATATTATGCTTCGGACAATCCGTTGGAAACTGGAAGCACTTTGGCTTCCGGAGGTTTGGGAACCACAGGTGTTCGCCCAACCTATGTCATTACACAAAAAATACTGGAACAAATATTTTAAGGTTTTTCAGCAAAAAAAGAGATAAAAGATGAATGTATTAATTTTAGGTTCGGGAGGAAGAGAGCATGCAATGGCCTGGAAAATTGCGCAAAGTGATTTGTTAACGCAATTATTTATCGCGCCGGGAAATGAAGGAACCGATCAATTGGGTGTCAATATAAAAATACAGCCAACCGATTTTGAATCGGTAAAAGAGCTGGTTTTGGAACAAGATATTGAATTGGTGGTGGTTGGTCCGGAAGATCCTTTGGTAAAAGGCATCCACGATTTCTTTTTAAACGATCCCGAATTGAAAAATGTGGCCGTCATCGGGCCCCAAAAATTGGCAGCGCAATTGGAAGGAAGCAAGGAATTTGCCAAAGAATTTATGGTGCGTCACCACATACCAACTGCAGCCTATAAAAGTTTTACAAAAAATAATCTGGAGGAAGGTTTTCAGTTTTTGGAAACCTTGAATCCGCCTTACGTGTTAAAAGCTGACGGATTGGCACAGGGAAAAGGGGTGCTGATTTTAAACGATTTGCAGGAAGCAAAGGATGAATTGAAAGAAATGCTGGCCAATGAAAAGTTTGGCGCAGCGAGCAGCAAAGTGGTCATAGAAGAATTTTTGGATGGCATCGAATTGAGTTGTTTTGTGCTGACCGACGGAAAAAGTTATGTAAATTTTCCCAACGCGAAAGATTATAAACGCATTGGTGAAGGCGACAAAGGATTGAATACCGGCGGCATGGGCGCAGTTTCTCCCGTACCTTTTGCTGATGAAGCGTTTATGAATAAAATTGAGGAGCAAGTGATAAAACCAACGGTCGATGGCTTGCAAAAAGACAACATTCCGTACAAAGGTTTTATTTTCTTCGGAAT
>DATIRG010000435.1:0-4327 GCA_035470005.1 Lutibacter sp.
TAACATAGAGATTTCTTCCCAACAATACGGACACTGAAAAAAATGTTCTTCCATAAATAAATATTTAAAATTATCTAAATAATATGAGTAAAGCGCCCATTGCCGTTACCACCATAATAAATTTTCGGTAAACTTCATTGTTTAATAATTTAACCAACGCCACGCCGCTTATAAAACCGAACAAGATTGCAGGAATTAAGAATAAATTCAGTAAAAGGCTATCCGAAGTTACTGTTTTCCAAACAAATATATGAAAAGGCAGTTTAAACACATTAATAATCAAAAACAGCCAGGCAGCAGTACCAATAAATTGATTTTTAGGCAACCTAACGGCCAAAAAATAAATATCGGCAAAAGAACCTGCCAGATTTCCAATCATAGATGTAATTCCGGATAAAAGCCCCATACTGCTGGCAAAAAACCAATGTTTTGGAATTGCCATATTTTTTTTCTGATCCATCCAAACCATCATTATCACGGTTAAAATAATGAAAATTGCCATGATTTGTTTGAACAATTTCTCGGAAATATCGTTTCCAAACCAAACGCCTATCAATACGCCCAAAACCATTGTGGGTAATATTTTCAACAAAAACTTCCATTGCGTATGGCGGCTATAATAAAAAACAGCCAAAATATCGGCAACCACCATCAACGGAATTAAAATTCCTGTGGAAGCTTTTCCGCCAAATAATATGGCCATTAAAGTTACTATTAAAACCCCAAGTCCTTTTACGCCTGCTTTTCCCATCCCAAGAATGAAGGAAGCTAAAAATGCCAAAAACCAGTTAATCCACGATAAATGGAATTGCGTTACGCTGTCAACGATATCCTGCACTACTTTATATTTTAGGGTTGTAAGTTAGGTATAAGTTAAAAAGT
This sequence comes from Lutibacter sp., assembly GCA_035470005.1. Taxonomy (GTDB): domain Bacteria; phylum Bacteroidota; class Bacteroidia; order Flavobacteriales; family Flavobacteriaceae; genus Lutibacter. The sequence goes on from DATIRG010000435.1 coordinate 883, forward strand.
TTGAAAGTTAAAAAGTATGTTTTAATGGTGTTATTGTTTAATTGTTAATTTTTAATTTAAAAATTACATTTTTGCGCGAAGAATCAATTATAAATAAAAAAGACCCGAAACAAATTGTTTCGGGTCTTCCAAAAATACTATGGGGTTATTAGTTTTCGCCAGCTTCTTTTTTGGCATCTTCTTTCATTTTTTCATTTGGAACAATCGCAACATTTACCCTACGGTTTTTTGCGCGACCTTCAACAGTGCTGTTATCAGCAATTGGTTGATCTTCACCAAACCAGGTTGTTGTAAAACGTGATGAGCCCAATCCTTTATTTTGAACAAAATAACTGGTTACTGCATAAGCTCTTTTTTCAGAAAGCGTCATATTGTAATCTGCCGGTCCACTGCTGTCAGTATGTCCAACAACCAATACATTCGTATCAGGATATTCTTTTAAAATATTTGCCAATTTAGTAAGCAATACTTCAGAAGTTTCGGTGATATTATATAAGTTAGTAGCGAATTGAACACCGCTATTTTCATCAAATGTCACTAAAATACCATCGTCAATACGTTCGACTTTAGCTCCAGGAATTTCTTCCTCAATTTTTTGAGCTTGTTTGTCCATTTTATTTCCAATAAGCACACCAGCAGTTCCACCTACAACACCACCAATCACTGCACCTATTTCTCCTTTTCCGCCTTTACCTGCATTGTTGCCAATAATAGCACCTAATATTGCACCTCCGGCAGTTCCGATTACAGCACCTTTTTGTGCGTTATTTGCGTTTTTGGTAGCTTCGCAGCTACTTAAACCAGCTACTAAAATTAGTGTTAATGCAGCCAATGCTGTTTTTTTAAAGAATGTTTTCATTATTCGTTTATTTTATTAAAGTTCATATAAATTATAAATGGTTTTCCTTCTACTGAAACAGTTTGTTCCCATCTCATGGTAGTTTCTGTCAATTGTGCCAATTGAAGTCTGAAACCTGAATCATCTGCAGATCTTTGTCTTGCATCTGTTGGTTTCAATAAGAAATCATACAGGCCTGTATTGGCATCTGTTTGCTGAATGGTAAAATTGAAATTGCGATCGCCGGTTGGTACACAATGTGTATCAGTAATGGTATATACTCCAGTATTATTGTTTGGAATAAAACGCCATTTGCTTCCGATGAAACAATCTTTAGAGGCATCATTCAACAATGTTACGTCAAATGTTCCAGGTTCGCTGTAAGTAATTTGGTCTAGTGACCAGTAACCTTTAATTACTTTTTTAGACTGAATTACTGTTTTTGGAGTTCCACATGAAATAACTATGGAAGCTAAAAGCATAAATACTATTAATTTTTTCATTTTTTTATTGTTTTAAATGGTGATATTATATACTACAAATTTGCGAAATCATTGGTATTATAAAGTTACATATTTTTTTATATTAGTTACATGATTCACACATCTGCAATGCTAAAGATGTGTTAAAATAGCTAAAATCGTTAAGGATTCTGTCGAATTTAGGCTTTTTATTGAAGGAAGAAACCTTATAGTTTTAATCAAGCTTATTACCTTACATTTGCCAAATGGAAATTGAAATCCTTTTTGAAGATCAACATATTATTATTGTTAATAAACCCAATAATGTGCTGATTCACAATTCTTATTATGCGCGCAACATTAAGGAGGAAACTTTATTGGATTTGCTTTTCGCAAAATTTGAATCCCATTTTTATCCGATTCATAGGTTAGACAGAAAAACATCCGGCGTATTAATGTTGGCAAAACAAAAAGAGAACGTTGCTGTTTTTCAGGAGCTGTTCAATGCCAACCAAATTCAAAAAACGTATTATGGAATTGTGCGCGGATTTGTGGACTTGCCTTTGATTATTGACTCACCCGTTAAAAATCCTGATACCAAAATATATAAAGAAGCAGAAACTTATTGTGAACCCATCCATAAAATATTGCTTGAGATTCCGGTAATTCCCTACGAAAATTCTCGATATAGCTTGGTAAAATTAACGCCTGCTACAGGAAGAATGCACCAGCTTCGAATTCATTTAAATAAAATAAATCACCCAATAGTTGGTGATTATAAATATGGAGATCGTTTTCACAACAGAATGTTTGAACAAGAATTTAACTGTGAAAAATTATTCTTGCACGCCTATTCACTTCATTTTACGCAGCCCATAACCAATCAAAAAATTGAATTAAATGCTACTTTTCCAAACGACTGGATAAAAATTTTCAACTTATTTGACTGGAATTTTAATTAAGAAATAAACCGTTTTCAATTTTCAATTCTATCACAACTTCTTTTACATTTTTAATAAAATTTAACGCAATCTAATTAAGTATAATCCCATATCCCAATAATAATACCGATATAAACTGCAAAAAATAGTATAAAAAATATTTTATCAAATTTGTTTAGCCAATTCTTATTTCTTCAAGCATTTTCATTTGGCATTGTTAAAATTAACTACACAAAACTTCAAAGAACTGAAAAATTGAAAACGGAATAATGTAAAAATGGAACCGTTTTCACTTTTTAATTCTTACAGTCTAGCTGTTTCAAAATTTTCTGTAAACACATTAAATCAGTATTCATTTCACCCCAAATAAAATAACGCTTTTTTAAAATGTGTTTCTTAAATTAATAACGCATCACAATTTTTAATTGTCACGTCCACAATACATTACAAAGTAATTTGTTATAAATTCAGTATAAAAATTTCAAAGAACCAAAACTTGAAAACGGTTAATTAAGCAGTTGAACTTTTGTTGATTTATTCTGGAAGCAATTTTCTTTCCTTTTCGTTTTTCATGATTAACAACACCAGTTCAAATACTTGTTCTTTTATATATTTAAAGTTTTCAATATAGTTTTTTACTTCAACTTTTAGCAATTTGTGATTGTTTCTATATTTTGTTTCGTTTTTTAATTGAATATTTTCCAAAAGCAAGGCTAAATTAATTTTATGTTCCTTAATGGATTTTATTAATGTTTGGCCCAATTTAGCTTCATGTTCAATCCCGATCAAAAACATTTTAGCTTTATCATAATTATGGGTTTCACACAATCCTATAATATGCTCTGACAGCAATTCCTTAAGAAAATTTTGCTCAATTTTAATAAACTCAATTTCAGAAATCCATTGCTGGGCTTTGGTATGTAAACGCCCAATACTGTTTTCTAAATTTGATTTTTCTTCTTTTTGGGTCAATTGATTTTTTTCCATGTTTATTTAAAATTTTAGGTTAAATAATCCGGGAAGTTTTAATTTCCCGGATTTGCTGAATAAAATTAACTGATTTCAATCATTTTTTTCTTTTCAATGCTTTTTGCTGCTTCCATTTTTTCCAAATGAATTGACAAAATTCCGTTATCGTAGTTGGCTTTAATTTTCTTTTTAAGATCTACAGTTTTAGGTAAAGTAAAAGTTCTTGTAAATGAATT
>DATIRG010000436.1:0-1864 GCA_035470005.1 Lutibacter sp.
CTCACCGTCCGATTCGGCAATTAAAGGCGTAATGGCAAATGAAAAACCAATACCAATAGAAAGTGCAATAAAAACCAGACTGTTGCCAAGCGAAGTAGCCGCCAGTTCAACCGGTCCCAACTGCCCCACCATAATATCGTCAATCAGCCCAACCAGCAAATGCCCCAAAGATCCCATCATAATTGGCGTAGCCAATTTTAGGTTTTTAGTAAACTCCGAGGTGTAGTTTTTAAGTTTCAATTCAGTCAATTTTTACCGCGAGAAGATAAAGAAATTAATTAGCAATCATATTCGATTTTTAATTTACGATTTTAGATTTTTGAATTATACATTATTAAGACAGATTTATACTTTTAACCTGCCGGCAGGCTGGCTTCTAACATTTAACTTTTAACTTTTTTCGGCATTCCCTTTCGGGCCGCGCTTTTCGTTCTATCTTTTTTTTCGTTGCACTTCAAAAAAGGATACCACTGCAATCGCTAATGCAAATTGAATTACGTCCAGATTGCTTTCGGGATTATAATTTTGGATATTTTTTGCAACTTTTAATATTGAATATTTAACTTTTAATATTTACTCGAACTTTAATCTTTCAACTTTTTAACCTAACTTTGAGTTCTTAAATTAAAAACAAGAATTATGACTAAAATAACGTTAAAAGGAAACCCAATAAGCACTATTGGAAAATTACCTAAAGTTGGCAAAAAAGCACCAAAATTTACCTTAATAAAAAACGATTTATCAAAAGTGAAATTGGGTGATTTTAAAGGTTCAAAACTAATTTTAAATATTTTTCCTAGTTTAGATACTGGCACTTGCGCCGCTTCCGTAAGAAGATTCAACAAAGAAGCAAGTGAGCTTGAAAACACAAAAGTACTTTGTATTTCACGCGATTTACCTTTTGCACAAGCACGTTTTTGTGGTGCTGAAGGGTTGGAAAATGTGATGACTTTGTCCGATTTTGCCAAAGGAAAATTTGGTAAAAATTATGGTCTGACAATCGAAGACGGACCTTTGGCCAATTTGCATTCAAGAGCCGTTGTGATTATTGATGAAAAAGGTATTGTGACTTATACAGAACAAGTTCCTGAAATTGTTGACGAACCAAATTATGAAGCTGCTTTAAAAGCACTTTAAATATGAATAATGAACGTAATTTTTTTCTAAACCGACTAAAGTCAGTTAAATATGCGGCTAAAGGTTTTTGGATTTTAATTACTTCTGAACTCAGTATTATAGCCCAAGTTGGCATTGGCATTATTATGACAATCATTGGGTTTTTAATGAATCTTTCTGCTACCGAATGGCTATTCCAGATTATGGCAATCGGACTTATTTTGGTAGCAGAATCATTAAATACCGCTATTGAAAAAATGGCTGATTTTATTCATCCTGACTTTCACAAACAAATCGGCCGCATTAAGGATATCTCTGCCGGAGCCTCATTTTTTGCCGCAATAATTGCCGTCATTATTGGTTTAATTATTTATCTACCCAAATTTATAATGTAATTTAACCATAGTCACATTAATTTTATATTTTTGTGAGATAATTAAGTGAATGGCCAAAACTACTAAATCAACCGTTAAAACACCCAGAAAGCCGGGTTTTCAAGGAATAAAAGCGTTTTTTGAAAATCGACTCACACAAACAATTTTAGGATTGTTTCTGATGCTTTTTGCACTTTTTTTAGCAGCTTCGTTCAGTTCCTTTTTGTTTAACGGACAAGAAGATCAGAGCCAGCTTGCAAATTTTGCTGACAAAGATGCTTCAGTAAAAAACCTCTTGGGCAAAATTGGCGCAAGTTTAAGCCATTTATTGATCGAAAATGGTTTTGGACTCGCCACTTTTTATTTACCTGTAT
>DATIRG010000437.1:0-5657 GCA_035470005.1 Lutibacter sp.
AAAACTTGGAATTGATAAACTTTAAAAATTTAGAAAAATATAAATTGAAGATTGTCCTACGTTTAAAAATCTATTGTTTGTTTTAATATACAATTGTTAGATTTTATGTTAAACTTTCTATTTGAGTTGGTGAGGTTCTTAATAAGTTCTGAAGATTTTATCGACTATAGATTTGTTCAGAAGATAAAGGAATGTGAGTGAGGAAAGTGTTTAAGGTAGAATAAATTAATTTTTTAAAATACTTAATTATTTATTATTATATGTATAGCGATTTGACTAAAAGGTAACTGGAAACGGATTGACATGAAAAAAGCCGAACAATTTGCTCGGCTTTTTTAATTTATTGAATTTAATGTTATTCAGCTAAAGTTCTCATGTAATTAACAATTAGCCATCTGTCTTCATCTGAAGGCAATTTTTTAGTAAATTCTGGCATATCTTTTCTTCCGATAGAAGTTTTATAGAATAATGCACCATCACTTTGACCTTGGAATTTTTTTGTTGAAAAATCTCCTAAATCACCTTTCATTTCTTTGGCTTTTGGACCATCACCATAACCTTCTGCGCCATGACAAGATTTACAGTGTTTTGTATAAAGTGATTTTCCAATAGCTGCATCCGTTTTTTTAGCAATTGGATTTTTCATTGTTTGATATTTTGCAGGCACTGGCCAAGGCTCTTGAGCAGTAAGCGTTGTGAAAGAATAGAATGCAAAAGAAATAATTCCGACTAGTGTTAAAATTTTAAATGTTTTCATGTTTTTTAATTTAGGATTTGTTTATTTTTATTAAATTTAATATTAGATAAATAATGATTCCCCATATTCCAAAAGTCAATATATTTGGAAATATAAGCAAGAATAAAGGTGTTTTGTTTCTTGGTGACCACATCGTTCTTTGATCAAAAGTTGACTCATCAACTACGTGCTTTCCAATTGGAGCTTTTACTATTGTTTTTACAGTACCAAATTCTTCGCTTTCGCTCAAAATTACCTCAATAGCCAGTATTCCATCTACACCAGGTATTCCTTCTGGTATAGGTACAAGGATTGTGCCATCCTCGTCAGTTTCATTAAATTCTTCACCAATCGGTAAACTTTTAAATAACCGTTGAATCTGAACTTTTAATGATTGGCCAATGAGTAAACTGTCAGTTGATTTATCTATCAGTGTTGCAGTGACATAATTAATACTGTCTATAGTTACAAGTTTTGCTTCAATAGCTGCATCTTTAAAAACGATACTTTTAGAAGCATCTGAAAACGCATCATTTCCTGCAAATGAAATGTCTATATTGTAAGTATTTGATGAATCAGGCTTAATAGTATTTAAATCTTTAAGCTTAAATCGGCTTTTACCTTGCATATTGGTAATGGTTTTGCCTATTTCCACTTGTTCATCCCCAACCAAATTATAAATGATTAATTCAATTTTCGAAACATTTACATTTTCGTCATTTACTTTTGCAGTGGCTTGTATGTCAAAATAAGAACCTTCGTTCATGATTTTAACATATTCAGCTTTTAATCTAACCCTGTCTTGTGCAAAACTTGAAGTGTATAAAAACACACTTAAGACAACAAGAAAAAAGTGGCGTGTTATCAATTGATTTCTCATGATTTCGTGTTTTTATTTAGTTCTAATGCTTCTTGTTCGTCAGCTGTTTTTTGAATAGGCACAATTGGTACATATCTGACCAAAATTGTAATAATTAGTAGTGCCATTGCCAATGTTGCAATGGTAATCGCCCATTCGTGCAGGCTTGGAAAATAATGGCGCCATTCTTCTGGCACGCCTTGTATTGGCAAAAAAGGATGCAATAAGGTTGGCGTTACAATAAGGTAACGTTTCCACCAGGAACCAATAACTACCAATAAGCCGATAATAAACATTGGAAAAGGTTTTCTTCCTCTTCTAAATAACAATACAATCACCGGTATAATCAAACCTCCAACTATTACAAACCAAAATAGTGGTGCATATTCTCCAACAAATAAAACGTTTATATGGGTAGTTGCACCTTTTTTTGAAGTAAGCTGTGGTATTAGGTATTCATTTAAGTTAAAGTATAAGTAAATTAAACAAACCAATACTAAAAATTTTCCCAATTTATCAAAATGAAAATCAGTGATGTAATCCTCTAATTTATATACCTTTTGAAGCACATAAGTAGCCGTTACAAGTGCTCCGATACCAGCAACAGCCGCTCCTGAAATAAAGTATGCTCCTAAGTTTGTGCTGTCCCAACCAACCCTGTATAAAGTTGAAAATAACCACGCATCAATAGTTTGTAGCATAAAGCCTACAGGAATAATTAAAATGGCTATTATTTGTATTGATTTAATCTGAATTGATTTTTGTGTATCACTGCCTGTCCAATTCAATGAAAGTCTTTTATACCATTTACTTAGGTTTGGTTTTTTTTCTTGATAATATTTTCCCAATAGCCCAAAATCTGGCAATAAAGGGAAATACAATAATAATATGCACACCATCATAGCAGTTGGAATGATGATAACATCCCAAGTAATAGGGGATTGCATTCTTCCATGAATAAATAAATTCATTAATCGATCTGGTCTTCCCATATCAATTGTGATTGTAATCCCTGCCATAATTATTGCTGCTACAGCAATAATTTCAGCAATTCTAACAATAGGAGTTCTCCAGTTATTGTTGGTAAGTCTTAAAACGGCTACAGCAGCTGTGCCAACAAAACTTGTTGCCACAAAAAAGACAAAGTTTGAGATATAAACGCCCCACAATGCATAATCGTTCATGTTGGTGACCATTTGTCCTCTAATAATTTGATCGATATAGGCGATGATTCCTAAAACGATTAAAACTACTAAAGAAATTGTCCATATAACGCCTTTTTTGCCAAATTTTTGAGGCGCTAAATCGTTAAGTAATTTGTCGTAATTTTTCATAATTATTCTTGTTAATCAACAGATTTGTAATCAGTGAAACTTTCTAATCCTTCTTTAAAATCTACCAATCTGTCAACAGGCGGTAAGTAGAATACACTTGGTTTAGTACCCAGGCCTTCCATCAATCTATACCCATGTTTATCTTCTAATAATTTACTCAATCTAAGTGTTTCTTCTCCGTTGGTAACAGTGTCTTCATATTTGTCTCCAAAATAAAATACGCCGTTAGGACAAGCAGTAACACAGTGAGGCAATACGTTATCTTTTATGGCGTGTGGGCAAAAATCACATTTATCAACAGTTCCTTTAACGCTAGGTAAACCGGCAAAATCAGCCGAATGATGATCTGTTTGGTTCTCCATATCCATCAACATGGTTATTTCACCCTGATTTGGCTCTTTCCAGTTAAATACACGGGTTGAGTATGGACAAGCTGCCATACAGAACCTGCATCCTATGCAGCGCTCGTTGTCAATTAACACCAAACCATCCCTTCTTTTGAAAGTGGCATCAACCGGACAAACAGTAACACAAGCTGGTTGGTCACAATGCATACAAGTTGTTGGCATCCAATAAGGAGCGGTATCGGCATCTTCTTGCATTTTATATACCTTAAGCCAGGCATGGTCACCAGTGATATAGTGTTGTTTGTTGCAGGCAGTTTGACATTTTAATGCATTTTTACATTTTGCCAAATCTATAACCATGACAAATTTTCGGTTAGGCATACCTTCCCTAACGTCATATTCTTCCTCTGTTTGTTTCTTTTTGGAATGGTCCATTTCCATCACTTCTGAAGAATCTACCTCAATGACGGTTCCATCTGTAGTCATTAATTGCATTTTATCTTGCGAACCGGTTTCATCGGGTGACGCATTTAATTTTGATGCAATTTTTGTGAGCCCAATGGCGCCAATTGCGGTAACTAGGCCCATTTTTAGCCCTTTATCAAGAAACTTTCGTCTTGAATTGGTTTTTTTGTTTTCCATTATCAGTAGTAATTAAATGATTTTAAAGTTTTCGGCCCAACCAGGTAAGAAAGGATTCATTCGAAATGTTTTTTTCAATAATTTTCGATTTCTGAACTGTGCTAACCTTAACTCTAACTGTTGTACCATCAGGTTTTAACAAAGTTTGATATTCTTCGTTTTCATCTGGAACAATAATTTCATCAATAGTTGATGTTTTTCCAAATCCTAAAATGGGAAGCAACAACGTGCTTCCAAGGATTGGCAGAATGCCTCTTCTTGAGATTTGTGTTCCTTTTTTAGTTTTATTATCCATAGTAGTAAAAGTATTGGTTAAACAGTAAAGCAATATAAAAATTATTTTGAAAATTATGAAGCTTTACTGCTTAATTATGTAATGTAACTTAAAAATTATAATTTCTTGTAATGTTAAAACCGATTAGGAATTCACCATTAAAGAAATCATTTTGATTCTTCATATAATTTTGTTGCGGCACAATTCCAGAATAGTTTGTTAAGAAAATTTGGAAAGCGTGGGCAGAAGTTGCGAATTCAGCACCAATACTAATTCCAGGGTGCGGATTGCCCACATTGAATTGCGTAAGCGGTTGGCTATAATCTGCAATAATAGCAGTATTAGGGCTAATTTTCACACGACCTCCAACAGCGATGGCAAACATATCATTTTCCATACCCGGAGCCACTGCATTGAAATGCGAAATACTTGGCGCAATTTGCAACGAAATATTTGGACTAAACTTTTTGGCAATAATAATCTGATTGAAGAAAGAATACCTGTCTTGAATCATATTGAAAGTTTTTTCAGGTCTTGCGTCAATGGTGAAATTACCATAATAAGTAACACTTACAGGCATGCTGTTAGAACGTGTTTGTCTTAATAAAGCAGCTTTCCAGAAAAAGTCTTGCAAACGACTATTTTTGGTAGTTCCGTAACCAAGGGTTAATCTTTCATGGAATGCCCAGGATAAAGCGATTCTAATGTTTGCGCCATCTCCGTAAATACCAGCCAAGGTGTTTGTTTCGTTAAGTAAACCAAATCTGTGTTGCATTTGCACTTCCAGGGTGTTTTTGTCAAATAAAACATTGGTTGGATTTTCAATAAGTGAAGCGCCTTCAAAAGCTGGTCTTTCCAGTTGTTCTTTAGCTACAACGGCTGTTGAATCTTCTGTGCTCTCTTCTTCCTGTGCAATTGAAATTACCGGTAACATCAATAGAACAAAAAGTATTTTTATATAATTTTTCATGTGTACTGTCTTAAAAATTAGTTGTTCTTAGCACCTTGGTTTATCCAAGTTTTAATTAACGTTAAGTTTGGTGCGGAAACATTTTGGTGACCACCTTTTAATTTAACATAAAACGGACTTCCATCTGCATTGCTGGCAATAACATATTGAGGCACTAAAGCGCTATAAGCAAAACCTGCTCTTAAATCTGGACTTCTGCTGGCATTATGGCAACCAACGCAGCTGCTTGTGAAAATAGGCTGTATTTCGGTACCAAATTTAATTTCAACATAATCAGGATCATCTGGATCAACAGGCAATTCAGGAATAGTCCTTTCTTGTAATTCATCGTAATAACAAGAGTTCATTGCCAAACCCACGCATACGATTAATAAAATTTGAAATATTTTTTTCATTTTTTGTTTTTTAATTAAATAAATACTTGCTTTTTTACAAAATGAAATTGAAAGTTTAATTTTCAAATTTGTTAAAAACTATTTATTATATAAAACTTAT
>DATIRG010000438.1:0-4325 GCA_035470005.1 Lutibacter sp.
ATCTTCTTTAATAGGCCATTGCAATCCGTTATCAACCAACCTGTCCCAAGTCAGCCCTTTCATAAAAGGAATGACATCTGCGATTTCTTCAATAACTTTAGCGGCATCATACGTCAATCCTGTTGGTTGGTCGTAACCCAATTTGTGCATCACATCGATGATTATTTGTCCGTCAGGTTTTGTGTTTCCTATTGGTTCAATCACTTTATTAACGCGTTGCACACGGCGTTCTCCATTGGTAAAAGTGCCGTTTTTTTCAAAATATGAGGAAGCAGGCAGCACCACATCGGCCATTTCTGAAGTTGCGGTCATAAATAATTCCTGCACCACAATCAATTCCAATTTTTCAAATGCTTTTATGCTGTGATAGGAGTTTGGATCGGTCATAATGGTGTCTTCTCCCATAATATACAAGGCTTTGATTTTTCCGTTGATGGCTGCATCCAGCATTTGTGGAATTTTTAATCCAGTGCTTTCCGGCATTTTTTCAATCCCGTATTTTTGCGCATAATATTGCTGCACATCGGGTTTGCTGACATCCATATAACCGGCTCCCTGATGCGGTTGCACGCCCATATCCGCAGAACCCTGTACATTATTTTGTCCGCGCAACGGATTCAATCCAACCCCGTTTCGTCCAACGTTTCCTGTCATCATCGCTAAATTAGACAGCAACATCACGGTTTTGCTTCCCTGAAAATGCTCCGTTACTCCCAAACCATGAAATTCCATCGCTCTTTCTGCGGATGCATAAGCAATCGCGGCATCTCTTACTGATTCCTTGGAAACGCCCGTAAGTGTTTCCAGTTCATCCATATTTAGCTGTTCCACATGGTTTTTAAATTCTTCATATTTCTCCGTGTAAGATTCTATAAAATGCTGATTTACCAAACCTTCTTTTATGATATAATAAGAAATCATATTAAGTACAGCCACATTGGTTCCTGGCCTGATTTGAAGGAAATGAGTCGCCAAATCGGCCAAACTTGTTCTAATCGGATCAACAACAATGGAAGTGACGCCTTTCATAAACGCTTGCTTAATTTTAGCGCCTGTGACCGGATGCCCTTTAATTGGGTTTGCCCCAAAAAGAAAAATAGCATCGGTTTGTTTTAAATCTTCTATAGAATTTGTTGCAGCGCCGGTTCCAAAAGCTTTTTGCATTCCGAAAGCAGTAGGCGCGTGGCAAACACGTGCGCAACCATCAATATTGTTTGTGCCTACTGCTACACGAATCATTTTTTGCATGAGATAATTCTCTTCATTGGTGGCTCTTGAGGAAGAAATCCCGCCAATGGCATCTGCGCCATATTTATTTTTGATGTCGGTTAATTTCAAAGCGATAAAATCATAGGCTTCATCCCAGGTAACCACTTCAAATTTGCCGTTCTTTTTGATCATAGGCTCCCGCAACCTATCCGGATGGTCGTAAAACTGAAAAGCAAAACGCCCTTTTAAACAGGTATGTCCCTGATTTACCTCAGCAGTTTCCGGAGCTTGAATTCCCCTGATTTTTCCGTCGATAACCGCAACCTCTAACTGACAGCCAACACCACAATAAGTGCAGGTGGTTCGCACAGTTTTATCCGGAATTAAGGTTTTGGTTTCATATTTATCGGTCAATGCTTCGGTCGGACAAGTTTGCACGCAGGCGCCGCAAGAAACGCAGGCCGATTCGTTAAAAGTGGTGTCGAAACCTTTGATAATGTTGGTGGCGAATCCGCGACCCGACATTCCCAAAATCATTTCTCCCTGAATTTCTTCACAAGCTCTCACACACCTGAAGCAATTGATGCACTGTGATAAATCGGATTTTATATAAGGATGCGCACGATCTGGCTGAATATCTAAATGATTTTTTCCTTGCGGATAGCGAATATTCGGAATTCCGATTTGTGCAATGGTTTCCTGAAAAGGTGTTGCTTTTTTTCCTGCGGAAGGAAAAACTTTATCCGAAGGATAATCAGTTAGCATCAATTCGACAATATTTTTGCGAAGGCGTTTTATTTTTTCTGTGTTTGGATAAATATACAATCCTACGGAAACAGGGGTGTGGCAGGAAGCCAAAGTTTTTGTCAATCCGTCTTTTTCACGCGCCACATCAACAGAACAAACCCTGCATGAACCGAAATTTTCCAATCGGTCATCCTGACACATGGTCGGAATGGCATATTTATTTTCTTCAATTCTTCTGACAAATTCCAGCATGGTTTCCCCTTGCAAAAATTCGTGTTCGATGTTGTTTATAAATGCTTTCATGGTCGTTTAGTTTGTAGTAAAATACTGTTTCAATTCGGCCTCAAAATATTGCAATGCATTTTTTACAGGCAACGGAATTCCGCCGCCCAAGGCACAAAGCGACCCAATTTCAAGGGTTTCCAATAAATCATCAAATAACTGGCGGTCAATTTTATAGTTTTCATATTGCGCTTTTTGAAGCATTTCCATACCTCTGAAAGAACCGATTCTGCACGGATAACATTTTCCGCAGGATTCATCCGCAGTGAATTCCATTAAATGTTCCAAAAACTGAATCATAGGAAAATCCTTTGGAATAGAAACAACACTGGCGTGACCCAATAAAAATCCATTGTTGTTTAACGATTCAAAATCCAAGGTTAACTCGTTAATTTTATCAAAAGGCACAATGCCGCCCAAAGGACCTCCAATTTGAAATGCTTTTATTTCCGATTTCAATCCGTTCCCAAAAACCTCAAAAACAGTTTTTAAGGGCGTTCCCATTTCAATTTCATACATTCCCGGTGTGTTGAAAAAACTGTCCAAAGAAACCAGTTTGGTTCCGGTTGAATTTTCTGTTCCCAAAGCTTCATAAGCTTCTCCGCCATTTTCCAGAATCCAATGAATGTTGGCAAATGTTTCCACATTGCTCAAAACAGTTGGTTTTCCAAACAAACCGTATTGTGCGGGATAAGGCGGACGAACGCGAACTTCCGGGCGCAAGCCCTCAATAGAACTCAGCAAAGCGGTTTCTTCTCCGCAAACATAAGAACCTTGTCCGCGAATTATTTTGAATTTAAAATCGCCAATCAGATTTTTTTCTTTTAAAAATTCAATCGCTTCACCAACAATGCGAATCGAATCGGGATATTCTCCCCGAATATATAAAACGCCGGTATTTGCGCCAACAGTCAATCCTGCCATATACATTCCGAAAAGTACTTTATGCGCCTGATGTTCCATCAAATACATATCAGAATAAGCACCCGGATCACCTTCGTCGGCATTGCAAACAATGTATTTTTGGGTATTTTTTTCTTTTATAACGGCATCCAGTTTAAACCAAAACGGGAATCCGGCACCGCCGCGACCTCTTAAATTTGATATTTTTAATTCATGAATTACCTGTTGCGGGTTGTTTTTATAAACTTCGGCCAATTGATAAAAGGCTTCAACATTTTCTATTTTTGAAGTTAGAATTGGTATGGTGTTGCAGCTTACGTTGTACTTATTTTCTTGGTAATTTTTGTTTACAATGATACTTTCAAGTTCCTTTTCATTTGAAGAAGAATATGTATTTTCATTATACATAAACGCATTGTTGGTATGGCAGCGTCCTATGCAGGCAGCGTGACCTATTTCGTCTTTGTCAAAATGATTTTCTAACTGCTGGTGCAATTTATTTTGAGTATTGGCAACCATACAAGCTGTTCCGCTGCACACATGAATTTTTTTGTTTCGATTACTTTCTCTGGTAAAATCGTAAAAAGATGCGGTGCCTGCAATCACGGAATCATCAATCATAAAACGTTTTGCCAGTTCCTGAAAATCGGACTTTGGTGCGTTTTTATGCGATAAATCTGCGATATTTTCGAACAAATTATCATCCAATTCTTTTCTTGACGATAACGAGCGTATATTTTTATTTGCCATTTTAGTTAGTATAAACGGTTAAAAATAGTAAATTTTAATGATTTTTGCTAAAACAAGTTTTACGTTTTCTCACAAATGAGCACCAAATGCATGTTGTTAATATCGGTTGTAAAAAACAGGTACTGATTTCCGCCATCTTTTAACCCTGTTTTTTTTCGAATCTGGGCAACGGTTTCGGGGAAATTTCGGGTGGTAATATTGGCTTTTTTTGTAGGAATCAATTGCAATAATTGCTTTTTATCATAAGAAATGCATTGTTTTATTTCAAAACGCCTTCCGGGAAAATCAATCATATTATCTGAAGTGTATAAATGTGAATGCTGATGCAATTTATCAATTTTTAAATGTGCCGATATTTGTTGAAAAGCACCTGCTTTTAGAATGGCGGAATTGGGTTCAAAAAGAAATTTTTTGGGCTCAGAATAAGTTGCGAA
>DATIRG010000439.1:0-9869 GCA_035470005.1 Lutibacter sp.
TGCAAGTCCAATTTACTTCCAATATCTATTATTGTGCCTGAACCGCCAGGAATCATATAAAAACCAGAGTTCCTGGTTGAAAACCAGATATTTTTATTTTTATCGCTTAAAATAGCGATAACATCTTTGTTGCCCTCAAAATCTATTTTATATGTACCAATTATAGCTTTGTTTTTTAATTGGTAAATTATTCCTTTTGTTCCGATAAAGAAACTGCCATCATTGCCATTTGCGAGACAAAAAACTGAAGTTTCGGGCAAGCCTTTGATGTTTAATTTTGAAAGCGATTCAGCTTTAAAATCATACAAACCTGTTGCGGTTAAAGCCAATAAATCACCATTTGCCAGTTTTTCTAATTTATTGATGTAAACTGGTAAGTCATTAACAACTTTGGTTTTCAGCTTGCCCGATGCCGTTTCGTTGATTAAATTAATATCACCCCAGCCATTGTATGCAATGATCTTCTGTTCATTCTTTTTTGAAGCGTCAAGTATTAAATATGAAATTACCAAACTTTTGCCATCAATTTCACTGATATAATTTGCTATTTTACCGTTTTTAAAAAGATTAATTCCCTTTTCAAAATTACCGATGTATAATTCTCCTTTTTTTCCTTCCAAAAGAGAAGTAATTGAATTGGAATTTAAACCATCTTTGGTTCGGAATGTTGTGAAGTGATTGCCATCAAACTTACTTATTCCATTTGCGGTGGCAAACCACATAAATCCGTCTTTATCCTGAATAATATCGTAAACGGTGGAAGACGCCAATCCGTCGGACGAAGTATAATGATAATAAGATGGAGTTTGAGAATGAATATTTATAAAATAAAAGAGAAAAAATACGGCAAAAATTATATTTTTTTTAACCATCTCTAAACCTTATTTAGAAATGTTTTTACGCGTTGAATAAATTCCGGTGTTTTTCTGCGCGATATTTGAACTTTACTGCCATCTGACATGGTGACAAAGTTTCCGCTAAAGTTTGAATAATCCTTGATATATTTCAAATTAATCAGATGGGATTTGTGAATCCGAAAAAAATATTCTTTTGGCAATGATGCTTCAAAATCTTTTAAGGTGCGCGATATTACCGAAATTTTGTCTTTAGTAACAATTGTGGTGTAACAGCCATCAGCTTCTAAACGCAAAATATCATCAATATTGAGTATATTAAATCCACGTGAATCAGAAATAATTAATTTATTATTTTCTGAAACAGATTTTGTGCTGTTTTTTTTATCTTTTAAAGTCAGCAGTTTTTTAACGCATAACTTAAGTTCTTTAATATTTATGGGTTTTAGGAGATAATCTTCGGCACCAACTTTTACCGCATTAATTCCAAATTCCTCGTGAGCACTCACAAATACAACCATAAATTTCCGGTCTTCAAATTCCTTAAGAAAATCAAATCCATCAAGTACGGGCATATTAATATCAAGAAAAACTACATCTGGCATAAGATTTTTTACCAAAGCTATTGCCGAAACCACATCTTCTGCACTTGCTTTAACTTCAATCTCCGGACAGTAATTTTTAATAATTAGTTTGAGATTTTCCCTGCCATAAAGTTCATCATCAACTATTATTGCTGCTAGCTTATTAATTACAATTTGTGAAGACATAAATTTTGAACAATTTGAATTTTAAAACTACCCCCTGTTGAAAAAAATTAATAATATGTTTTTAGCTATTTTTTAACGCGACCATTGTTAATTAGTCTTTATTCACAAGCGCTCGATTGGTTATCCTGATATATAGTTTTTTTTCAGTCTATATTCCAGTTTCTGCAAAAACCGGAATCAATTAGCGCGCTGTTAAAATACTGTTTTTTTGAATATCATTTTGATAGCACCCAATTAAAACTATTTAACGAAATATATTACAGGGAACTACCACAAAAACGGAAATAATTTTTGTTGATTGGTGATTGCAAATACCACATAAAAAAAACGCCTTAAAGAATTTCTTTAAGGCGTTTTTAATTTATGGAAATGAAAAAGGACTATTTGTAAACTTCTTTTACAAACTCTTCATAATTCACTTCTTTTGTTTTAAACGTCATTTTTTCTTTGTAAAAGTTCAATAATTTTTGGCTAACCAATTGTTCTTGCAAACGTTTAGCTTCATCTTGATTGGTTAATACACGTTGAACAATATCATCCAATTCTTTTTCTTCCGGATTTAACTGTCCGTATTGTGCCATTTGAATTTTCACAAAACCTTTGGTAAAATCTTTCAATTCGTCAAAAGTTACGTGAAGTTTGTTGTCTTTTAAAATTTTACCTTCAATTAACTGGTAACGCAAACCTTTTTCAGATTTTTCATATTCTTCTGAAGCATCTTCCGGAGTCATCGGTTTTTCACCGGCAACAACCATCCATTTTTTCAAAAATTCAGCAGGTAAATCAAATTTTGTGTTTTCCACCAAATATTCTGTCACAGCATTCAACAATTGTTGGTCGGCTTGTGTTTGGAATTGTTTTTCGGCATCTTCTTTTATTTTGGCTTTTAATTCTGCTTCAGATTTCACCACATCGGCACCAAAAATTTTATCGAACAATTCCTGATTAATTTCGGCAAGTTCATTTGCGTTAATTTCTTCAATGGTAAAAGTTAACGGAATTTCAATCCCATGAATTTCATCGTGGCTTAAACCTAAAGCGCCCATTAACTTATGGTCGTCATCAAACAAACCTTTGGTGTTTAATTCAACAACATCCCCAACTTTTTTTCCAAGTAATTTTTGTTGATTCGCTTTTCCTTTAACTGATTCTAAAGCAATCGTAGATTTTTTGTTGATTTCTTTTTCTTCATTTACAAAAGTTCCTGCAATATTAACGCCTTCTTCAACAGATTCCTTAGGAACCAATTTTCCAAAACGCTTTCTGATATTTTCAACTTCCTTTTTCAACAATTCTTTGTCTGCAACAATATTGTATTGGGTAACTTTATTTTTTGCGTCAAGGTTTACCTCAAATTCAGGCGCCAGACCCAATTCAAATTCAAAGGTATAATCCTCTTTATCCCAAGAAAATTCTTCTTCCATTTTAGGCAATGGATTTCCAAGAATATCTAATTTTTCTTCAATTAAAAAATTGTTTAATGCTTCTTGCAACAGTTTGTTAACCTCATCAATCATAATAGATTTTCCGTACTGCTTTTTAACCATTCCCATTGGCACTTGACCTTTTCTAAATCCGGGAATATCAGCTTTTTTACGGTAATCCAGTAAAATTTTCGCTACTTTTTCTTGATAATCCGCGGCTGAAATCTCAACCTTTACCACTGCATTTAACGCATCGATGTTTTCTTTTGTAATATTCATTTTATGCTGTTTTTATCTTAAATCATTTCAAAATTGGGTGCAAAAGTACTATTTTTTGTGCATCAAACAAATATTTAATCCGTTCAAATTCAACTATTTTATTGCTTTTCGCCTAATAATGAATATAAAATAGATTCAAATATGGAGAGAATCAAACTAAATATAAGCGCAACCCAGAATCCGGTTACGTGAAAACCATCAATAAGATTGTCGGCCAACAGGATAATTAACGCGTTGATAACCAACAGAAACAAACCCAATGTTACGATGGTAACCGGCAATGTTAAAATAATGAGCAGCGGTTTTATGGTAACTCTCAACAATGCCAAAACAATTGCGACAATCACTGCATTGGTGAAATTTACCACCGAAACTCCGGGCAAAAAATGGGCAATTAACAATACTGCAACTGCGGTTAAGACTATTTTTAAAATGAAGTTCATGGATTTATGTTTTTAAGTGAATTATAAAATTAACTAATATTATGTCAACAAACTAATTAGGTTAAAAAGTTGATGACCTCATCATAAAACTGTTCTGGATTCTCTGCATGCAACCAATGGCCGGCATCTTTAATGGTTACAATTTTTGAATTTGGAAAATGCGCTTCAATTATTGGCTTATCATTTTCCTTAATATAATTTGATTTTTCGCCTTTTAAAAAGAGTGTTTTTCCATCAAAATGGGTAAAAGAAGGCAGCGCCTCGCCCACTTCGCTGTTATGCTCAATCAAACTTTGCAAATTAAAACGATAGGCCAATTCTCCTTTTGATTTCCAATAAACATTTTTGAGCAAAAATTGTAAAACACCTTCATCTTTTATGTAAATTCTTAAAACGTCCTCCACTTTTTTGCGGGTGTTGTGAAGCGAAAAATTAACCACGTTCAATGCGGCCAAAATATCTTCGTGGTGAGGTGTGTAAAACCTCGGACTTATATCTGCAACCATTAATTTATCAACCAATTCGGGATAGGTAACCGCAAATTGCATCGCCACTTTTCCGCCCATGGAATGTCCCAACAAAATTAAATATTCCAAATGATGGTTTTGCACATAGTTGTACAAATCTTCCACCAGCAATTCATAATCAAATTCATCGGAATGAAAACTTCGCCCGTGATTGCGTTGGTCAATTAAATGCACTTCAAAATTTTCGGAGAACTTCGCACCCAACGATTTCCAATTATCGCTCATGCCAAAATAACCATGTAAAATGAGTAATGGCTGCCCGCTTCCTAAAATTGTTGAATGCAGTAATTTCATTTTTTATTTGTTGTTTTCAAGTTGGAAAAGATTCAACATTTAAACTTTTAACTTGTGTTTATACATATTCACCACATTTTCCAATCCCAAATACAAAGATTCTGTGATTAAGGCATGACCAATAGAAACTTCCAATAAATTGGGGATGTTTTGTGCAAAAAACTGGATATTTTGTAAACTTAAATCGTGACCGGCGTTAATTCCCAATCCTATTTTATTTGCCAAAACAGCGCTTTCAACATAGGGTTTTATGCCATTTTTATTTCCCAAACCATATTGTTTGGCAAATTCTTCGGTGTACAATTCAATTCGGTCGGTTCCGGTTTTTGCGGCAGCTTCAATCAATTTTAAATCTGCATCAATAAATATGGAAGTACGGACGCCTTTTAAGTGAAATTCCGTCACTATTTCCTGTAAAAAAGCGTGGTGTTTTATGGTATCCCAACCAGCATTTGAAGTGATTGCGTTGATGGCATCGGGCACCAAAGTAACTTGCGTTGGGCGAATTTCCAGCACCATATCAATAAATTGCTGAATTGGATTTCCTTCAATATTAAACTCGGTGGTGACAATTTTTTTTAAATCGAAAGCGTCCTGATAACGAATATGGCGCTCATCTGGTCTTGGGTGAATGGTAATTCCTTCTGCACCAAAATCTTGAATATCGGAAGCCACTTTCACCACATTTGGATAATCTCCTCCGCGCGAATTTCTTAGCGTGGCAATTTTATTTACATTTACACTTAATTTTGTCATTCCTAATAAATCTTTAAAATTTAAATGAGTGCACAAATTTACGAAGTAAGAAACTGTTTTTGGTTTTATTTTTGATTAATTTTGTGGCATAACGGCAAACAACATGGAAACAACCCCTTATATTTTAAAAGAATTTCAAGCATTTTCAACGCACACAAAAATTGCCGATGTGAAATTGCTTTTTAATGAAACAACGTATTCTCACTTTCCTGTTGTTGAAGAAGGTCAAGTTTTAGGAGTAATATCCGAAATTGACATCCGAACTATTTTTGAAGATGAAAAGGAACTTGGAAATTTTCAATATTTGTATCAGTTTTTTTTCACGGAAGAAGACAATAATCTCTTGGAAATTTTGAAGATTTTTGCCGCGAATGAAACAAATTTAATTCCGGTAATCAATGAAAAGAAGGAATATTTAGGTTATTGTGATTTAATCGATATTTTACACGTTTACAACAACACCCCTTTTTTAAAAAATGAAGGTACCGTTTTAGGCATCGAAAAAAATGTTGCTGAATATTCATTTAGCGAAATTTGCCAAATTATAGAATCCAATGGCGGAAAAATGTTGGGTATTTTTATTTCAGAAACCGACACCACAACGGTTAAAATTACGATTAAGTTTTACTCGCTTGAGGTTAATAAAATTATTCAGTCGTTTAGAAGGTATAATTATGAAGTGCTTTCAAAACACAAAGAAGATTTTTATCTGGAAGACTTGAAAGAAAGATCCAT
This sequence comes from Lutibacter sp., assembly GCA_035470005.1. Lineage (GTDB taxonomy): Bacteria > Bacteroidota > Bacteroidia > Flavobacteriales > Flavobacteriaceae > Lutibacter. Next base: position 6,083 of record DATIRG010000439.1, read on the forward strand.
TTATCTCCAAAAATACCTAAACATTTAAGTATGAAAATTGCTATTTACGGACAATATTACAAACCTGAAGATAAAATTTACCTTGAAGAATTATTGAATGTTTTAAAAATTCATGCAATAGAGTTTGTGATTGAACACAATTATTATACTGGATTAAAAAAAGATGTTGCAATTGAAAATGCGGAAACATTTTCTTCACATACAGAATTAGATGCCTCATTTGATTTTATGTTTACCATTGGCGGCGACGGCACAATTTTAAGGGCTGTAACCTATATCAGGGATTCCAATATCCCAATAGTTGGCATAAATACCGGGCGACTGGGTTTTTTGGCAACCGTAAAAAAAGAGGAAATAAACATTGCGGTTGAACTCTTATTGCAAAAAAAATACCTTATTCACAAGCGCACTTTATTAAGCGTAACAACAACGCCAAAAATTAAAGGTTTGTCATCCCTTAATTTTGCATTAAACGAAGTTTCCGTAAGCCGTAAAAACACTGCCTCAATGATTACTGTTGAAACTTATTTGGATCAGGAATATTTAACTTCATATTGGGCAGACGGGCTAATTATTGCAACGCCAACAGGCTCTACCGGGTATTCTTTAAGCTGCGGAGGACCAATTCTTATTCCCCACGCAAAAAGTTTTGTGTTAACCCCAATTGCGCCTCATAACTTAAACGCGCGGCCTTTGGTAATTCCCGATGAAACAAAAATTAAATTGATGGTGAGCGGAAGAGAAGATAAATTTTTCTTGTCGCTTGATTCAAGGAGCACAACCATCGACAGCACCACAGAAATATTTATAGAGAAATCTGCTTTTACCTTAAACATTGCCGAAATTAATCAGCAAACCTTCATAAAAACACTGCGTGATAAATTGCTTTGGGGCCAGGATATCAGAAATTAAACAGCCATTTAAATCACAAAGCAAATAGGAAATTAGCCCTGCAATAATTTCATTTAAAATCAGTTAATCAAAAAAGACGTTGCTAAACCTAAAAAAGCAACTATAATTTTTTATATTTGCTGGCTATTTTATTTATGAAAAAATTTGTTCTATTCACTGCAATCGTCTTTATCACAATGACTTCCAAAGCTCAGATTAATGAAGTTGGATTGTTTGTTGGAGGAAGTAATTATATAGGAGACATTGGTCCGGAATATTATATAAATCCAAACAATATAATGGTTGGCGCTATTTATAAATGGAATATGAACCCGAGAATTGCTATAAGAGGCACTTTTACCTATGCCGAAATATCATCAGATGATGCCAACGCCACAAATAAAGCCAGATTTAATAGAGGAATGCGATTTACAAATAGCATAAAAGAATTGGCGGTAGGTGTTGAATTTAATTATTTTGAATACAATTTGGACGATTACCAAAAAACGAAAACGCCTTATTTACTGGTCGAATTTTCTGCTTTTAATTATAACGCAGTAAGGTCTGAAACACCTCCCGGAAGCCTACAATATAATTACGAATCAAAAACAGCATATTCCATTCCTTTTGGGATAGGCTATAAAACAAAGTTGGTAAACGATTTCGCCATCGCACTGGAAATTAGGGCACGCTATACTTTTGTAGATGATATAGATTATAACAATCAAGAAATAAATTCACTAAAATTCGGAAATCCGGACAGTAACGATTGGTATATTTTAACCGGTATATCACTTGTTTACTCTTTCGGCCGTCCGCCTTGCTACGCAAACCCTTTTTGATGGAAGATTTTAAATCCCAAATAAATACCGACAATCTACCAAACCATATTGCAATTATTATGGATGGAAACGGCCGTTGGGCCGAAATGAAAGGAAAACCAAGAGTTTTCGGACATAAAAACGGCGTAACCTCCGTAAAAGATGTTATTGAGGGCTGCAGGGAAATTGGCGTCAACTATTTAACGCTTTACGCTTTTTCAACCGAAAACTGGAACAGGCCAAAACTGGAAGTCAGAACTTTAATGGCTTTGCTGGTGTCCTCTTTAAGAAAAGAATTGAATACGCTGGTTAAAAATAACATCAAATTAAACACCATCGGCAATATTGAAAACCTGCCGGAAAAAGCGCAGGTTGAACTTGCTGAAGTTATTGAAAAAACCAAAAATAATACCTCATTGACATTAACGCTTGCATTAAGTTACGGATCAAGGGAAGAAATTGTTAATGTTATCAGAAATATATCAAAAAAAGTTGTTAATAATCAAATTGCCATTGAAGAAATTAACGAAAATATTATTAATAATCATTTATATACGTTTTCTTTGCCGGATGTTGATTTATTGATTCGCACGAGTGGCGAAAAAAGAATCAGCAATTTTTTATTATGGCAAATTGCTTACGCCGAATTGTATTTTACCAATACACTTTGGCCCGATTTCAGGAAAGAAAATTTGTTTAATGCCATAGTAGATTTTCAACAAAGAGAAAGACGATTTGGTAAAACCAGCCAACAAATTGAAAAAATCAATGACTAAATTCAACATAGCGCTATTACTTTTTACAATTATTTTATCATCTAATGCCGCAACCGCGCAAGAACTGCCAAAAAATAATTCAGAAAATATCCAAATAAAAAATGATACCTTAATCAAGGATATCATGGTGAACGACACGATAATTCCCATAAAAACAAACAATGTTTTTGTAAAGGAGACTAATTACGAACTTGGCGGAATTACTGTTAAAGGACTTCAAAAATTTGAAGAAGAAACCGTAAAAGTTTTTACCGGTTTGGTTATTGGACAACAAATTAAACTTCCCGGTGACAAATTGACCAGCGCCATTAAAAAATTGTACGAAACAAAACAATTTAGCAATGTGGAAGTGTATGTTTCTAAAATCGACGGAAATGTTGCTTATTTGGAATTTGATGTTTTAGAACTGCCGCAATTGAACAATGTAACCATTGAAGGCGTTAAAAAAAGCAAGGCAAAAGAATTGCAAAAAGATGCTGAGCTTAAAAAAGGCGCCATGTTGACTGACAACTTGATGGTGACTTCCAAAAATTACTTCAGAAAAAAATACCAGGAAAAAGGCTATTTAAAAGCAAAAGTTACGCTCGACACAAAGCCTGATACGTCAGGTGTTAACACCGTTAATATGCTGGTTTATATTGATAAAGGTGAGAAAATTAAAATAAAAAACATCAATTTTGAGGGCAACGATGCTTTTAGTGATAAAAAGCTTAAAAAGTCGATGAAAAAAACCAAACAAAAGATGTTTGGCCGATTTTGGAAAAAATCAAAATATATTGAAGCCGATTTTAATACTGATCTTGAAAATATTGTAACTGCCTACAGCGAAAAAGGTTACAGAGATGCCCGTGTGATTGATCATTCTATGGCTTTTAATGATGACAATACCATCAGTTTAGACATTAGGGTTGAAGAAGGAAAAAAATATATTTTTGGCGATATCCGATTTTTAGGAAACAGCAGATATACCGATGAACAACTGCAAAGCATTTTAAGAATAGAAAAAGGCGATACTTATAACGGAAAAGTGTTGAAAGAACGTGTTTCCGGAACAGGAAAACCAGATTCTGAAGATATCACTACCATATATCAGGATAACGGATATCTTTTTTCAAGGGTAATGCCAGTAGAAACTAGGATTAACAATGATTCGATTGATGTTGAAATCAGAATTTATGAAGATGCCCCAACAAAAATCAAAAAAATTACCGTTAATGGAAACGACAGAACCAATGACCACGTAATTTATAGAGAAATTAGAACAAAACCTGGGTATTTATACAGCAAAAGCGACATTAT
>DATIRG010000440.1:0-6093 GCA_035470005.1 Lutibacter sp.
TAGATCCTCAAGTGATTGCAACCTGTGAAGAATTCGATTTAAATAGCACAACCATCGCTTTAAGTGGCGGTGAAGATTACGAATTGCTGTTTACCATTTCCCAAAATGATTTTCCTAAAATTAAAGGAAATCCGCATTTAACCGTCATTGGGCATATTACCGATGAAAGCAACGGCGTAAATTTAGTGACTCGTGCCGGACAGCAAATAAAATTAACCGCTCAAGGCTGGAATGCCTTGTTGAATAAGTAGTTAAGTAAAAAAATAAGCAACACAAAAACATAATTTCTATGGGTCTTTACGATAAATATGTGTTGCCAAATGCGATAGTTTGGGCTTGCAAGCAAAAATCCAGCATGAAACAGCGGGAAAAGATTATCCCGCTTGCCTGCGGCAATGTGCTGGAAATTGGTATTGGTTCCGGACTAAATTTACCTTTTTACGACAAAAGGAAAGTGACTCATTTAACCGCAATTGATCCTTCCGCGGCTATTTGGAAGAAAAACAGTTTCGACATTAATACGTTGGGTTTTAAATTTGATTTTATTGAAGCTTTTTCTGAGAATATTCCTGCAGCCAACAATAGTTTTGATACGGTGGTAATTACTTATGCGCTGTGCACAATTCAAGATACCGATAAAGCCTTTGATGAAATAAAAAGGGTGCTTAAAAAGGATGGAAAACTGCTATTTTGTGAACATGGAAAAGCGCCTGATAAAAAAATAGTGAGATGGCAAAATATGCTCAATCCATTTTGGAAAAAAATAGGCGGCGGCTGTAACTTAAACAGAGACATTCCATTTATGATTGAACGTAACGGCTTTAAAATTCTAAAACTTGAAAAAATGTATATTCCCGGCTGGAAGCCAGCCAGTTTTAATTATTGGGGAATTGCGGAAATTAAGTAAAATTTAAGTTAGCAAGATAATTATTCTTTTTGATTGCATCTTTTAATAAACAAAGTTAAAGCGACAATCAGCTCATTTTTATTTTCAATATGACTCATATGACCGTCAGGAAATTCAATCACTTTTACGTTTGTGTTTTTTGTTTGGCTGATTAAGGATTCATAATCCAGTGCTGGATCTTGTTTTCCTATGACCATTTGAATTGGAAAATTTGCCGTTTTATAAATGGAAGTCTGGTTTTTTCTGATTTTCATTCCTTCCAAAGCAGCTATAATTCCTTGGGGTGAAAGTTGCAAAGCTTCCTGGGTAATCTGTTCAATTTCCTTGAAGTAAACTTCTCTGTTTTTTTTGTAAAACAGTAATGGAATCGCCAGGCGAATTAACGTTTTAGGATTTTGTTTTACCGCTTTTATCGCCCTGTCCCTATTTAATTTTCTTTCTTCAGAATCGGGTAAAGCCGTAGAATTCATTAAACACAATCCTTTAATGGCTGATGGAAATAATTTCGCAAAAGCCAGCGCCGTATAACCGCCCATACTGTGACCGACAATGACATATTTTCTTAATTTCAAGTGATTTAAAACTGATTTTACCATTTGCGCCTGGTCTTCCATGGAATGGATATAACCCAGATTTTCGGTTTTTCCATGGCCCAATAAATCGATGCAAATTACCCTGTTTTTTTTTGACAGTTCTTGCGAAACTTCTTTCCACATCGAACTATTTTCCAAAAAACCGTGGATTAAAACCACTGCGCTGCCTTTTCCTGTTAAAGTAAAATTTACATTGGTATTTTTATGCAGTAAATTCATCGATAAAAAAGGTATTAAATCTTAATTTTTTAAACCTTTAATGGCCGAAAACGCTTTGTCTACCACGTTGTCTTCCACCAAAATGGTAAACTCGTTGGTGGTTGAAAGCACTTCGTACAAAGAAATTCCTTCCCAGGCCAGTCGTTTAAAAAACTGATAATACAAGCCTGCAATTTTGGTATTTTCTTTTGGCAAACCTATGGTTATCGCTGATAAATTGTCCTGAACCGTGGTGCAGATTTCATTTTTATAGCTATCTTCAATCTGTTGCTTTAAGGCGGTTGTAATCAAAATATTGCTCTCGTGAACGCCACGCGTAAACGTGTAAAAAATATGCGGATCTTCCTTAATCACTTCCAGCATTTTTAAATGTCCTTGGATTAAACTCGCTGAATTTTTGAAGGTGTAATCGGAAATATCTGAACGCACCGTGATGTCGCCCAAATTTTGCAAAACCTGATTCAGCTTAATTTTGTTGGCCATTTCTTTGGGCGGACTGTATCGTCGTAAAGCCATCATAATGGCTCCAGCTTTTACAGGTTTGCGCAACATTTTCGAAATGGGTTCCCGCAATTCTTCTGATAAAGCGCTGAAATTTAAAATATTTCGGGTGAGCGCGTCTTCTAAAAACGGTTGTGAAACCAAAATTTCTTCAACACAGGTAGCAATTGTCTTCATATTGTTAAATATTTAACAGTTTGTGCAATATTAGTATATTATTTTTAAATAAACACATAAAGTTGAAAATGATTCTAAATTTGCAACATAAAAATAAGCACAAAATGAAGGTTTTAAAATTTGGAGGAACATCGGTAGGTTCCATTGTGAACATGAAAATGGTGAAAGACATTATTGCCGACAATGAAAAAAAGATTGTTGTGCTTTCGGCAATGTCGGGCACCACAAACGCTTTGGTTGAAATTTCCAATTTCATAAAAAACGACCATATTGAAAAAGCGAATCAAAATATTGAAGCGTTACACCATAAATATGTTGCAGTTATCAGAGATTTATTGGAAGATGAAGCGCTTAGGCAAGATGTTGAAATTTATGTCGATGCTGTTTTTAGTTTTTTGAAAATATGCGCTTCCGAAAATCACTCGCCGTTGCTTTACAATAAAATAGTTGCCCAAGGCGAATTGTTGTCCACCTATATTTTTACGGCCTATTTAAATCAGGAAGGATTGAATGCCATTTTATTGCCTGCATTGGGTTTTATGCGAATCGACAAAACAAATGATCCCGATGATTTTTACATCAAACAAAATTTGCAACGCATCATTAAAGAAGCTGCGCCGTCCAATATTTACATTACCCAAGGTTTTATTTGCCTGGATGCTTATGGAAATATTGCCAATTTACAACGAGGCGGCAGCGATTATACGGCAACCATTGTTGGTGCGGCAGTGAATGCGGAAGAGGTTGAAATTTGGACAGATATCGACGGAATGCATAACAACGATCCGAGATTTGTTGAAAATACGCACGCCATTTCAAACTTGTCATTTGATGAAGCGGCTGAGCTGGCCTATTTTGGCGCAAAAATTTTGCATCCCCAAACGGTGATGCCGGCTCGAGAAGCCAATATTCCGGTACGATTAAAAAACACAATGGATCCGGCTTCATACGGGACACTGATTTCCATCGATTTTAAGGGTGAAGGCATTAAAGCGATTGCCGCGAAAGATAATATTACAGCGATAAAAATTAAATCGGCCCGAATGCTGTTGGCGCACGGATTTTTGAAAAAAGTTTTTGAAATTTTCGAGAAATATGAAACTTCCATAGATATGATAACCACTTCTGAAGTTGCGGTTTCATTAACTATTGATGACGATAAAAACCTGGTTTCAATTTTGGAAGAACTGGAAAAATTCTCTGTTGTTGAAGTTGATAAACAGCAAAGCATTATTTGCCTAGTCGGGCATTTGGTGGTGCGCCACCACGAAACACACCGACTTTTTAAGGTGTTGCAGGATATTTCCGTTCGAATGATTTCTTACGGAGGAAGCAACAACAACATTTCACTTTTGGTTAACACAAACGATAAAATAACCGCGCTTAAATGCTTAAACCATTACATTTTTGATGGCGTAACCGCTTAAATTTCTATGAAGGAATAATTATTTGGTTAATAAAAAAAAGCCCGAAAACTTAGTTTTCGGGCTTTTTGATTTAGATGCTTAAAAATTATTTGTTCATCAATTCCTCAATTTCTTCAATTTCAATAGGAATATTGCGCATTAAATTAAAAGGTTCCCCTGATTGATTAACCACTACGTCATCTTCAATTCTGATGCCCATTTTTTCTTCAGGAATGTAAATTCCGGGTTCAACGGTAAAAACCATTCCGGCTTTCATCGGGGTTTTTAGCGCGCCATAATCGTGCGTATCCAATCCCATATGATGCGATGTTCCGTGCATGAAATATTTTTTGTAGGCTGGCCAATCCGGGTTTTCATTTTTTACGTCATTTTTATCAATCAAACCAAGTCCAATCAATTCAGAAGACATTATACGCCCAACTTCTTTTTGGTATTCCGCCCAAAGAACTCCGGGCGCCAACATTTTTGTTGCTTCATTTTTAACCCTTAAAACAGCGCTGTAAACCGCTTTTTGTCGGTCGGTAAAACGTCCGTTTACCGGAATCGTCCGTGTCATATCACTTGAATAATTTGCATATTCGGCACCAACATCCAACAACAGCATATCACCGTCTTTACATTCTTTGTTGTTATCGATATAATGCAATACACAAGCACTGTAACCTGAGGCGATAATTGGGGTATAAGCGAAATTTTTGGAACGATTTCTTAGAAATTCGTGCATAAATTCAGCTTCAACTTCATATTCCATAATCCCTGGTTTTACGAAAGGCAAAATTCTGCGGAAGCCTTTTTCGGTAATATCGCAGGCGGTTTGTATGATTGCAATTTCTTCAGGCTCTTTTGTGCCACGAATTTCCTGTAAAATCTGATTGCTTTTTTCCCATTTGTGCGCAGGAAAATCGGCTTTGCATTTTTTTATGAACCGATCTTCGCGCGACTCCAATTCAACAGCCTGACGGTAATGTTCATTGGTGTTAAAATAGATGGTTTCGGCTTCAGTCATTAAATCATAAAATACTTTTTTAAATTCCGAAAGCCAATAAATGGTTTGTATTCCTGAAACTTCTTTGGCTTCTTCTTTGGAATATTTTGCGCCATACCAAATGGCAATATGTTCGTTGGTTTCAGTAAGGAAAAGTATTTCCCTGTGATTTTGATTGATGGCATCAGGGAACAGCAACAAAACACTTTCTTCCTGGTCGGCGCCGCTTAAATAAAGCAAATCGCTGTGTTGTTCAAACGGCAAATTACTATCGGCTCCTGTTGTAAAGATATCGTTAGAGTTAAAAACCGCGATTGATTTCGGTTTCATTTGCGCGGTAAATTTCGCTCTGTTTTTAATAAAAAGCTTGTTATTGATAGGATGATATTTCATCTGATAAGGTTTTAAATTAAAAAATTTCAATGTAAAAATGTAAGAATAAGCAGAATTTAACTTATTTCATTAAAATTGATTTAATTATATTAATTGACAACAAAGTTATAAATTTGTTGACAACGAACCCTTTAAAATTTAATATTATTTATGCGAATATCAATTACACCGCTGTTTTTTTTGCTTTTTAGCACCCTAATTTTTTCTCAAAACAAACCCGCATACAAATTATACAACGCCAAAGGAAGCGAAGTTTCGTACCAAAAAATGATTGACAAAATGGCTAAGGCTGATGTTGTTTTGTTTGGAGAACACCATACAAATCCAATTGTTCACTGGCTGCAAATGGAAGCAACTACAGATTTGAACAAATCAAGAAAACTAACCTTGGGCGCAGAAATGTTTGAAGCCGATAACCAACAAGCATTAAACGATTATTTATCAGGCAAAATTACCCAAAAAGCGTTTGACACCGTTGCGCGGTTGTGGAAAAATTACCCGACAGATTATAAACCTTTGGTGGATTTTGCGCAAAAGAATAAATTGAAATTTATTGCAACCAACATTCCAAGAAGCTATGCAAGTAAAGTATATAAAGGCGGATTTGAAAGTTTGGATTCACTTACTGATGAAGAAAAATCGTGGATGGCGCCATTGCCCATAAAATATGATGCCAATTTGCCCGGTTATGTTAAAATAAAAGCAATGATGGGCGGACACGGCGGCGATAATTTACCAAAATCACAAGCAATAAAAGATGCAACAATGGCGTATTTCATTCTTAAAAACAGGGAAAAAGACAAGTTGTTTATTCATTACAATGGCTCTTATCATTCGGATGATTTTGAAGGAATTTATTGGTATTTGAAACAGGGAAATCCGAGCTTAAAA